>CAXSFX010000030.1:0-28148 GCA_964236655.1 uncultured Acidobacteriaceae bacterium
CCTGTTTTCAGGATGCGGCTTTAGCAAAGCCGGTAGAGAGTGTATCGACGAATATCATTTGAACATGCTCCTTACAGGTGAGACAGGAGATCGTCGATACACTTCAAATTAGGCAGAGGCAATTCGTGCAACAACCCCGCAGTCAATTACTTATCCAAACGGCATAGTTGGTCCCCGATGTCAGCAGGGTCCATCCCGTTCCACCGCTTGGAGACCAGCTCGTTGGACCGATTTTCATAGCCAGCTGGTGCGTCGTACCGGTGATAATTGCTGCATACAAGCCGGTCACAGCAGTTTGGATAGAAACTGCCGAGGTTGAATTTACACCCGCAGTGTGCCTTGCATTTACCAACGGCAGGATTTGACTCCTCAAGCCCCAATAGTAAACGTGGGGATAGAAGATCATTGGAATGCCGGGATGTGTCAGGATATATGCATATCCTTGCATAACACTTCCGCAGGGAACGGGATTTACGTTTTGACCGACGCTGCAGCTCTCTGCGGGACCCGTATCGTGATTGTCGACGAAGGTGACTTCCATGGCCGGCAGCATACCGATAACGCCTGCAGGTCCTGTTCCGGTTTGATTTTGCAGTAAGTAGTAGTCATTGTATTTAAGAGCTTCAACCATCAAATCATGTGTTGTGTAGTCGAAGGTACCGCAGCTTGACTGATTCCCTTCACCGCAATAAGGGTCAGCGCTGTTGGTGCAGCTAGCTCCATCACCCTTTATGAAGTTGGATTCAAGCTGTCTGTTTGCACTAACCCCGGCATTGCTAAAGTCTGTCAGTTGGTTCCAGACCTCGGCCACACAAAGATCGGGCGCGAACTGGTTGGTATAACTCTCTTCCAGGCCTGCACGATACCCTAGTGCGTAATCGTAGCGAATGCCTGTGAACCCGATCTGCTTTAGTGACGCCATATATGTGATGACACCATTGGCAACCTGCGAATTTGTATGATCGAGATCAGGGGCAAGGTTGAAACCGGTCCCCGTGTCGGCTGCTCCCGTCCCGCAGTTGCACTCGTCGTTATTCACGATGCTGCTTGAATCCCAACTTGGATTTGTGAAAGCTCCGTATGTGCTTGAGGTACCCACGCGGTGGTTGATGACCACATCGGCCACCGACTGAATGCCTTGTGCGCTGAATGCTTTAATGGCTGATTGCAACTCGGCAGCAGTGCCGTAGGCGCTACTTAAAACATTCAACTGGCGCGGCAGGTAACCCTGATTCTCGTTATTCGGACCGACACCGGCATCGGCCGGCGGTGGAAACCACACGTGAGTAATTCCCAACGCTTTCATGTCTGCGGCATTATTCAACATGATGGTGTACCAGTCCGGGTTGCCGTATCCAGACGAGTCCCAATCCCAACCTTGCATCAAAATGGCCGTACTTGCACCCTGTTGCTGCTTGGGCGTTGTCGCATGGGCTAGTTGAGTTACAGCGAACAGGTTTGCGAATATCAGACAAGCTGTTATTCCAAGTTTCATGTATACCTCATCAATGCTTGGTCGGAGTACGAGATTTTACGCACAAACCTACATGTATTGTCCTCAACCACTTAAGTTCGGCATAGAGGCAACATCAGTTTGTAAAGGTTCTACTTCGCACATAACGGACGATTACTTGATTTACTGCATAGTTCGCCATGAGCGAGCATAACTCGACTTTAACGCACAAAATTTTTGAAATCAGAGAAGTACACACCGCTCCATATCTTAATGAAACGTCTTCATTCGCGCGGTACAAATACCTCCAAAATCGTGCATGGTTGTTATACATGAAATTTAGGAGAGTAAGCAATTACATCATGACGTAGTGCAAATAACGAGGCATTACTTGTTCCGAGCCAGGCGCGTATCTGCGATGGAGCAAGCATCCGCCCCAACCGTAGCCTGGACAGAAATGGCAGTAGCCAAGCTTAGAAGCTTGTGTTGAGGCGGAGCGCAAAGCTGCGTCCCGGTGCAATCGCATTCCCTGAAAAGAGGCCACCGAAATCAATGACGTTGAGGCGATTGTTCAGGTTGTCGCCATCCGCCTGAAAGCGCGCGGTGACGCGATCACTCTTATAAATATCCGCTCCGAAGGACGCACTTGCAGCGAACGCCGGCAAAATGCGTCCGCGATCGAAGTTAATTCTGCTAATTACCTGGGACCCATACTGGGTTAGAGCGTCGGTTTCACTACCGCCATACGCAAACGGCAACCCCGATCCGTAGGTCAGGCCTGAAGCCAGCCACAAGCGTGGCATGAGCCTGTATTGAAAGCGAGTTCGCACGGTGTTCCGCTGGTCCTGCGAGATTGGAAAATGCCCACTTAATTGCGTGAGCGCGGCACCGGCGTTATCCCCGAGAAATAGGCCACCTGTAATTGGAAACCAGGCATTACCTACCATGTAGGAATAGCTGGCAAAACCGGTGAGCTTGCCGAGACGAACCAGCGAGAACTTTCCCTCCGCTCCATAAATCACCGACTTATTAAAGGCTATGGGGTAGCTGACGCCCGTGTTCAGCAGTTGATCATCGTCGGCAAAATTTCTTACATCCCGGCGATAAACATTGACGGCCACGCTCATCCGATCATCAAGCCCTGTTGTAAGACCCCCTTCGTAGTAGCTACCTTGCGACGGTTGTACTGGAAGACGCAGAAATTGACTGCTCAGAGCATCAATTTGCGTTGAGCTGGAGATCAGGATGTTCTCGAAGGAAGGTGTCTGGTAGATGCGATCAAATGAAGCGTGCAGCACTGTGTGGAGCGATGGCAGATAGCGGCCGACGGAGAGCCTGGGACTGAATGCGCTCCGGTTCAACAGCAGCTGATAGTGGTCCCAGCGCAGGCCCGCACTGATCGTCCACTGTCCAAGACGGATGAGGTCTTCGACGAAAGCAGATTGCTCCAGGTCGGGGCGGTTTGCAGCAAAGGTTAAGCTTGGTGGGGTATTCGTGTCGAACTGCGTGGGATCGGTGATGAGATATCCAAAATTTTCATGGAGAAAAGTAGTATCCGATTCCAATCCGGCTTTAAGTTCCTGATTGCCGTGGTGCACTGAATATGTAGCTTTGAAGTATCCTTCTCGAAAATCGTTACGCTGGCGGGCAATGATCGGGGTCGAGTTTTCATTTGAGTCGAGATCATTGGCATTATCGCGCACCATTCCTGCGAGCGTACCGATGCTGTCCGGCGAAAAAATGTGACGATAGCTGACGGTGCCGATGGTCTCAAAATTGGCACCGGTCTGAAGCTGACCTACTTGTTGCTGCACCAGTTCATTGGGAATCTCGTAACGGGAAAGCTCATGGCGAACGTTTAGGCTCAACCGGTTGTTATCGCTCAAATCTCGTATGTAGTTAGCTGAGAAATCTCCGGTTGTTCCGCGGTTCGTGTAGTTCTCCGGCACCACCGGGTTGAGATAATGAGCTGACATGCTACCCGATGCACTGATGCCGAAGGTGTTCTTTCCCCATACCTCCTGCAGCCGAGTGTACGAAGAGCCGGTGTCGTAGCTGCCTCCGGAAAGAACCGCCTGTCCGTGCAAACCGGAACCGGTCTCATGACGGGTATTGAGTTCGACCACACCGCCCATTTTGCGGCCATATTCGGCTGGAAAACCGGAGGTGTAAATATTCACCGATTCGAGATCGTCGGCTTCAATCTCGGGGCCAAAGCTGGGGGATCGATTGTCTGTTAAAGGAATTCCATCAATTACAAATTGCGTCTGCGACTCCGAGCCGCGTGGATGCAGCACGGCATTGCCCTCATACAACCAGCCGGGTTGAGAATTGATCAAGTCTTGCACTGAACGTCCGGGCAGAGACCCCAACCTGTCCTGGATCTGCTGTGAACCAATCTGCATTACGGAGGAAGGGCGATACGGATCGATCAAGGGAGCTGTATTTACTTCTATCGAGGTCGTAATAGGAGCAACCGAGAGCACTATGGACTGCACAACAGGGATCGCCGACCGCACATCAACTTTTTCTGTGACGGCTGCGAAGCCCTGTTTTTCAACCTGAATCAAATACACGCCGTATGTAAGGGTCTTTATGTCCCTCTCGCCGGAGCTATCGGTTGTGAACGTATTGCGATACTGATTCGCCGGGTTTGAGATGGTCACGGAGGCGTTTATACCCAGACCGACCCCGTCCGTCACTTTCAGGCGAAGCTCTCCCGTATTTACCTGCGCCGACACAGAATATGCGACTCCAAGAAAAACCGGCAAAATCCACTTTGTCGAAGGCGAGTCAATGTACATAAACATGGTGAACTGCGGGTTTCATACAGGATCAGCAGGAAGCTCGATGAGCTAACTTCGCCTCAACCACAGTTTACACCCCAACAAAGTGCCGAAAGTTGGCCTCATGGGAACCAGTTCAAAAGCGAAACATACGTAGCCTTTGACTCGACAGAAATTCAACAAGTGTCGACAACCCCTACGTCATGGCGAGATCATGTGTGCGGCCTTCTTTGAGGGATGTCATGATCCTTCATACGGGTCCGTGCATACAGGTAGAGTGAATCAGGATATCCGGAGATACCATGAAAAGTGTTGAGTTGTGGAGGGCCGCCTCTGTGGCCTTCTTCTACGGAATTGTATGGAGCGCCGGGGCGCAAACGGCACCCAAACCTGTCTATCTGGACCCGAGTCTGCCGGCTGAACAGCGAGCGGCTGACCTGGTTCACCGCATGACGCTCGACGAGAAAGCAACGCAGCTCGTCAACCAGGCGCGCGCTATTCCCCGGCTCAACGTACCGGCTTATGACTGGTGGAGCGAATCTCTCCATGGCGTAGCGGTAAACGGGACCACCGAGTTCCCGGAGCCTATTGGCCTGGCAGCTACTTTCGATCCCACAAATATTCATGAGATGGGCGTGGCGATCAGCACTGAAGGACGCATCAAGCATGCGCAGGATGTGCGCGCAGGGCATAGTGATATCTTCGAGGGTCTTGATTTCTGGGCACCGAATATCAACATCTTCCGTGATCCGCGATGGGGCCGAGGTCAGGAGACCTACGGTGAAGATCCGTTCCTGACAGCGCACATGGGCGTAGCGTTTGTGACCGGCATGCAAGGCGATGATCCGCACTATTACCGGGTTATCTCAACGCCAAAGCACTTTGCCGTGCACAGCGGCCCGGAGCCTACGCGCCACACAGCAGATGTGACAGTAAGCAAGCATGATGAGGTTGATACATACTTGCCGGCTTTTCGGGCTACCGTAACGGAGGCAAAGGCGGCATCTGTCATGTGTGCCTATAACAGCATCAATGGCCAGCCTGCGTGTGCCAACGAGTTTTTATTACAGGACCAGCTACGAGGCAAGTGGGGCTTTAAAGGTTATGTCGTGTCGGACTGCGAAGCGGTACGAAACATCTTCAGCGGCCATCATTACACAGCAACACAGGCTGCGGCGTCGGCCATCAGTCTCCAGCGCGGCATGGACAATGAATGTATCGACTTTACCAGCAAGGTAACTGACGACCATGACTATGCGCCATATCTTGAGGCGGTCAAGCAGAACCTGCTGAAAGAGAGTGATATTGATGTGGCCTTGACCCGGCTGTTTACCGCGCGGATGAAGCTGGGCATGTTTGACCCACCGGCGATGGTGCCTTACACGAAAATAGACGAAAAGCTGCTGGATGGCCCCGAGCATCGGGCGTTGGCTCGCAAGTTAGCAAATGAATCCATGGTGCTGCTGAAGAACGATGGCATATTGCCCCTTAAAACAAAGGAAATGAAAATTGCTGTCGTCGGCCCTCTCGCCGAACAGACCAAAGTATTGCTGGGTAACTACAACGGAACGCCGACCCACTCGGTTTCTGTGTTGGAAGGGCTGCGAGCGGAGTTTCCCGCCGCGCAGATTCACTATGTGCCCGGTACGCAATTTCTGAATAAAGCCACTATGCCGGTACCGGTGGAATTTCTTACTACCAATGGAAAGCCGGGTGTGCAGGCCAGCTACTTTGTATCGGATGTAGCGGCAATAGCTGGCCTGGATGCTGCGCCGAAAACGCTCGCCAGTCGCGTCGAGCCGGGCATCGGCCTGGCTACAAACCCGTTACCTGCTGAGACCACCGGGCAAAAACCGCTCGGCGTCCGCTGGGAGGCGACGCTCACGCCCCAGGAAACAGGAGACTACAACCTCGGGCTCAGGGGAGAAGGATCTTTCCGCGTGTCGCTTGATGGCAAGATGCTTGCCACGACGAGCGCTACCAACGGTGTGGAAACCAGGCTCGGCAAAGTGCATCTCGAACAGGGCAAGCCGTATGCATTGAAAGTCGAGTATGCCCCGGTCAGCAGCGAGGGTGAAGGGCCTCGCCTGGTATGGTCCAAGGTCGATCTACGTCCAACGCCCGAGGCAGTTGCAGCGGCCAAAGATGCAGATGTGGTGATCGCCGTCGTGGGCATTACAAGCGAGCTTGAAGGCGAAGAGATGCAGGTGAGTGAGCCTGGTTTCAAAGGGGGCGACCGCACCAGCCTGGACCTGCCCAAGCCCGAGCAGGATTTACTGGAGGCAGTGGCCTCAACCGGCAAACCATTGGTAGTGGTGCTGATGAACGGCAGCGCGCTCAGTGTGAACTGGGCACAGGAGCACGCCAATGCAATTCTTGAAGCCTGGTATTCCGGCGAGGAAGGCGGTGCCGCTGTAGCCGATACACTCTCGGGTCGCAATAACCCTGGAGGGAAACTGCCGGTGACTTTCTACACAGGCGTAAGCCAATTACCTCCTTTTGAAGATTATTCGATAAAAAACCGTACTTACCGGTACTTCGACGGAACCCCGCTTTATCCATTCGGCTATGGATTGAGTTACACCAGCTTTGCTTTTAGCGACCTGAAGCTTCCCCAGGAGTCGATACGTGCCGGTAGTTCGCTGACTGCACTTGTAAAGGTAAAAAACACCGGGAAGGTAGGCGGTGACGAGGTGGTTCAGCTTTATCTCAAGTTCCCCAGTGTACCGGGTGCGCCGCTCAGAGCTTTGCGTGGGTTTAAGCGTGTAAATCTGGGAGCAGGGGCCTCTCAGGAAGTTATGTTCGAGCTAAAGCCGCGAGATCTAAGTATGGTGACCGAAGCCGGTGAACCGGTTGTGCCGGAGGGCGAGTTTACGCTGTTCATCGGGGGTGGACAGCCCGGAGCGGACAAGCAGGGTGTAACACACACATTCCACGTGAAGAACAGTCTGACATTGCCGGAGTAAATCTATGATTGCACCTTGGGAAAAATGCAGGCATGTTTCACCATGAGCATGCCTTTTTTAACTCGTCCATCCTTTCTGCTACTTGCCAATTCCAGGATAGGCGATCGCGTGGGCATGGCTGCCTCTCCGCGCCTGCTTTCCGGCTGATAAGTTCACCTATCTCAGGCGGCTTTTTAACAGGTTTTCTGTACCCTTGCTACTCAGATCCTATGCGCTCTGTTCTCAGCCCATCTGGTGTTGGTTCTGTAATCTTCCATAAACTACTGTTTGTTATTTAAGACAGCTTGGTACCAAGTTGGCGAGACATGTATCTCTCAGAATCTGGCATCGGCAAGAGATTTGAGAGTTGCATTTTAGAGCGGAAAGTGACCTCCCTAATGTGTCCATTACCAATCAGTGGCCTTGCCTAGCGGATTCACTGGAAGATCAGGGCCAAAGCGAAATGCCCTCGGACGCTCTGCGACTGCGAGGTTAAGAGCACTCCAGCGTTGCAGCGTCTGCAACAACGCTTCCTCGTCTTCCCCATCTTCGGGAACGATAAACGCCTTGAGGCGGTCTCCCTCAGCAGCACGCATGAGGCGAACGGCCGCACTCTTCACTCCCGGCTGAGAATCGAGCAAAGCTGCTACCCGAAGAGGAAACACGTTTGTGCCACCGACTTGAACCGCGCCATCTCTGCGCCCTGTGACAGTGAAAGTGCCATCTTCATGAATCTGAAGGGTATCCATAAGCGAGACCTGCCTGCCTAGAGAGGATGTCAGTTGCAGCGGATCGCCGGGATGCTCCCGTGCGTTTGGACGCCAGTACGGCATGAAGCGATAGCGCTCGGCAGGCCCCTTCCTGAGACCGACACCTGCTGTCTCAGTCGACCCATAGATCTCTGTCATGGCGGTTAGACCCTTATGGAGAAGCGATTCAATCAGGATCGGAGAGCAGAATCCGGTGGATGTTACACCTTCAACGTCTTCCGGCCATACGGAGATCGTTCGATCAAGCCACTGCCAATACGCGGGTGAGGTGACCACAAGATCGCCCGGGCGCAGCATTTGTGCCAGGGCCTCAAGTGATCCGCGGGAGCTTTGGTCAAAGTCTCCCAATGCATCCGCCAGCATGACACCGAAGAGGAAGCCGTAAATATGGTGCGCCGGTGTAAGGCAAACCAAGTGTCGACGACTCGAAAAGGTCTCTACGAGGAACGCTACCTCCTGTTGAAGGTGAGTGAACGGTTGCCTGGAGCGCTTGGCGACGCCGGTCGAGCCTGAAGTGGAAAAGGTGATGGTTGCGACGCCGCGCTGCCAGGCCGCCTCTATACAGTCAATCCACCGGCCAAATGTTGTCGAGCTTAGGAGAGCGGTCTCGCAGCCTGCTTCATGAAGGTGAAACATCTCATTGGTTGCCGCGGAAAGCCATAGGATTTCAAGCGAATCGCACCCCAGGGAAGCACACCCGAGAGGGTCCATCTCATCGGTAAGCAGCAGATCCTCCGGCCATAGAGGAGGGAGGCCGAGCATGGCCTTTCCACTGTGTCCGTGTTGACCCCGGCATGCCGCTAATTCGGCAGACAACAGACTTTGAAGAACTCTAGCAATGGCTGGCCTTGAAAGGAAGCAGCGGCCCATGTCTAGGCTTCGACTTCCATGGTCAATGCCGATGTAGCCTCTACGCAGTTTCGACCGGCACCTTTTGCCTTGTACAACAGTAGGTCAGCCTCAGCGAGCATCGTAGCCAGAGTACCTGAATTGGGTTGCATCTGCACACAGCCGAAGCTTGCGGTGATGGAGATCGTTTGATCGCCTACATTGATACTCAGGGCAGCAAGAGCTGCACGAAGACGCTCCGCTGTGTGGGCAGCCCCTGCACAATCCGTGGAGGGCAGAAGGATGACAAATTCTTCTCCTCCCAAGCGCGCAAAGATGTCATTGGGTCGCAGCAGAGCTATGCACGTTTGTGAGAAAGTTACCAGGACGAAGTCGCCTGCCGCGTGGCCGTATACATCGTTGATCTTCTTGAAGTGATCGATATCGATGACGATCATGGCAAGTGGCTGCCCATACCGTTCCGCCCGGAAGCATTCCGCCTCCCCGGCTTCAAAGAAGTGCGCGCGATTAGACGCCCCCGTAAGATAGTCGTTCCTCAACATACGCAGGAGCTTGGTCGTATTCAACTCGTGCTTGGTCACATCCCGAATAACAGCAGTAAACCCGGTGGCCTGTTTCGTTCCAGGGTGAGCATCGTTGCGCATGGTAATGAGCCTCTGCGACCAATATGGCTCGCCGGCTTCTTTCCTTTGCCAGCCCTCGCTGAGGTACCAGCCCTGCTGTTTCACAATTCCTATCTGGTCAGCCACACTGATGCCTGCGAAGCCTTCCGTATGGGCCGTGAAGCTTTCGAGTGGGACTCCGATGGTCTGTAACGCGGTAAAGCCGCTTTGACGGAACATGGAGTCGCTTACACCTCGAATGATCCCATCCGCATCGACTGAAAGCATGGCAAAGTCATTGATGTCATCCAGAAGAGACGCAAACCATGTCTCTGCTTGTCTCAACCGTCTTGCTCCCGCCACCTGCCTGGAGATATCGGCTAAGGAGGCGATCAGGCGGACAGGCGTGAGCTTGACAATGGTGCACGCTAGTACTCTTGCATCGGTGCCGCTCTCCTTTAAGCTCGGCTTTACGAGAATCTGTTGGTTCTCACAGACTGTTCCTTCGCGCGCGGAGAAGGTGTCCACCATGTTCCGCAGTTCCGGTGCGTAGCCTTCCATAACGTTATAGAAGTTAGAAACAAATCCTTGTGGGCTGAGAGGAAGAAGCAGCTGCATGGCAAGAGGATTAATCATTTCCATATCGCCGCTTGCGGAAAACTCAATCAATCCGACTGGACAGGCATACAGAAATTGCAGCAGCTTTGTAACTTCATCTTGCTGGTCACTACTCATCGTTTACCCTTCCATCGGTTGCCCCTGCTAAGGAGGTGGCCGGCTTTTTGTGCGCGGGTGTTGCCTTATTACAATGCCGACCCATTTATCGCTGAACCAGTATGTACCTCAGGGTAGACGCGCTCTGAATCAAGCGCAGACGCACTGGGGTCGGTCTCATCCGAAAGGTCAGAACATAAGGAAACTCCGCGTCGAGCTCCGGCTCCTCCTGGAATCGTTGGGCTACCATGAAGTTGTTCATGCACTGCGCGGTGTTAATGAAGAAGTCAGTTCCCATTACCGTGCTAGCAGGGAGTCCCGCATATTGAGACTCCGTTTGGTTATAAACTTCTACAAGATTTTTGGAGCACAAGCCAATTACCCCAAATGGAAGTAAATCGAGTTCGGTGTCGCCGAGAGCAGCCAGTTGAGCCCAGCAAATCTTGCTGAATGTCATGCTTTCGGAATCTGCTGCGTCCATAAATGCTCCGGTCGTACGACGGCCTTCTGATGTGACATTTTCATGCATTTTGAGTTCCACTTGCTCTTTCAAAGGTGAATCCAAATGCAGTCTTCTATTAACAGTTTCACAAGGAAGCCCATGAGCATCGCTGAACCGCTCCCGGTTTGCGGCTGATAACACAATTGTTGTAGCTGACCCATTTACGATCTAACATTTGAGAAGATATCCCGAGCAGATTGAGCTGCACTACATGTAAATACAGCATGCAACATCTTAAAGCGAAGTAGCTAGCAGAGAGACGCATGAACGCAGTACGAAGGTACTGTCGGTTACCAGGGCTTTCGTCAGAAGATGGGCAGGAGAGCCCAGTAAGGGCCTGACCTATCTGGTTTACCGCTGGTTTTTGCCAGGGAACTCGGCGTGCGTGTTTCTACCAGACGCCTACAAGGGGCGGTTTCTGCGTTGACTCTCCGCTTTTCCTAGACTGCCTATATAACGCGGAGCAGCGGCGCAGTATGCGATACAGCAGGTTCGCACTGTGTGCCCCTGCCCTGCCCTTCAATTAGCGCAAACCCTGCTGCGGCAAGTGTTTTTCGCAACTGCGCACGGGCATGCCGAGCCCAGGGGCCGCTGCTATCAAGCCGCAGGTAGGCTGTCCAGTGCTGTAGCGCCGGGCGTCTCGCGCCGCTGCGCTCCAGCGCGAGTGCCAGATTGTAGTGCGCATCCGCATAACGGGGCTGTAGCTGGATCGCGCGACGGTAGGCGTCAATCGCCTCGGGTATGCGCTTCAGTTCATCGAGCACATTGCCGAGATCGAAGAACGCAAGCGCATACCGCGAATCGCTCTCAGTGGCCAGACGGTAAAACTGTTCAGCCTTCAGGTACTCTCGTCGGTTGTAGCAAATGGTACCCAGGTTGATGGCTGAAGGCGCGTGGCCCGGCTGCATAGCCAAAACCTCCTCGTAGCCCTCGCTGGCCTCCGCAAGCCTCCCGGCTTCTTCGGCTCGAACAGCACTGGAAAACAGCCGCGCTACCTGCTGCTCCCGCTCTCCGGCAGGAACAGCCACGCAAGCAATAGCAGCCAAAGAGCGCTTGCCGGTTCCAGTAAAGTCCAGTAAATACTGCCCGGCAATCGGCTCCACAACTGTGCCGGAGTAGCGAAACAGCAAGCGGCGTGCACCCTGGCCGACGTCCCGGCTGATACCGGGACGGCCTAGTGCGAGACCTGCCTCAAGCAGCGGGTCCGACAACCCGGATACGGCGCGCATGGCGACTACGGCATTGCGGATGCTGGCCGCCGTCATGCGTCGGGAGCGTAGTTCACGCAGTTTGCGTACCTGCCCAAGATCCTGAAAGCTGTACTGGCTGGCGCAGGCCAGTAGTCCATTGCGCTCCCAGATACGAAGCTGAGCCTCTCGAATTCCAAAAATTCGCAGCACATCATTGCGGCAATAATCGCTCATGTTATGGGCTCCTCCATACGAGCGAGTCCTACTACTCTTAGCGCGATTATGGCATGATGCGGCAGGTACGCAAGTACCCGCACATGAAAATATCGTGGATAAGCAGTGCCGAATTGCGATACTCGCCAATACATAGCGGGTGAAACTGGAGCCGACGACCGGACTTGAACCGGTGACCTGCTGATTACGAATCAGCTGCTCTACCAACTGAGCTACGTCGGCCTTGCGGAGCCGGACCTTACCGGGAGGCAGCGGTCTTGCACTCTGCCCATTCTATGGGCAGTCACGTCTCCGGTAAAGCGGTGTGCGTGCCGAGGGGCCATTACAATTTCAAGCTGATAAAGTCGTCGTCGTTCATCACCGAGTCCGGCTTGCCGCGCAGACGACGCAATAACAGACGGCCACCCCCCAGGAAGATTGCAATTGTAAACGCCGCAATACCCAAAATTGCTATCAGGTACGCGATACCCAGCAGTAGTTTAGCCGTTTTTTCTACCTCGCTGATGTAGCCCTGCGGCTGATCCAGGGTAAGGTCTGAAACATAATGCACCCCGGACAGCAATCGCTCAGCATCTTTCTGTGAGACGCCCGTACCGCTTACAACGCCCACCAAAGGGCCGTTGCGTCGGGCCGCGACGTGCAAGGTAGCATCCGGCAGGGCTGTAGCCGTACGCAGGGCTACGCCTGCAATCTGCGGAGTCGGCAGCATAATAAGCGTTAATGTCGCAGTGCCGCCACCGTGTAGCCGGTATTGCGCTACCGCTGCTTCCCCATCACGCTTGAAGTCGATAACCGCTGCCGGAAGTGGCCCACTGTAGCCTTGCGGCCCGATGGCATAGCGCATGGTCTGCTTTTCAAGGCCCTCCGTGGGCAGCAGCCCCGGCAACACAGGCGGGATCGCAGCCGGACCTCCAACTAAGGGCAGCCCGGCAATCAAGGCTTTTATAGAGTTCAGGAGTTGACGGGCATCCTGTTTGCCGTCGCCTCTGCCGGGCTCCGGCGCACGCACTATCGTCAGGGTAGCTCCGCTGCGCACCAGGAAAATTGCTGCGTTTGCCGCTGCATCATCGCCTACGGCTTGCGCTTGCATAGCCGGATCGCGGTAAGCGGTAAAGGCGCTCAACGCGCCGGTTGAATCGCCGAAGCGCATCGTCTGAATTGTCCAGCTTGTTAAGTCAGTTCCCTGGTAGCGCGCGGTGGCGGCTGTTACAAACCCATCTTCCTTCAGGATGCCGGCGTGCGCGGCATCTACCTGGGCCGGTGTAGACAGGGTCACAATGTCGCCCTCACGCGGCAGCCCCGCAAAATCAGGCGGCAGCAGCGGCTTGGCTACCTGTGGATTTTGAGGGTTCGGCGCGCCGTGATCTCCGCTATTTGCAAGCGCGGTTTTATTGGTCGAAGTTCCACCCTGGGGAAGAGCTACCGAAGCACATGCGCAGACAGCCAGGAGAAGGACCGGAGATGCAGCTTTTCGCAACAAAGAGTAACTCACCGTATCTTCGAGCCTACACCACCGCATACATGGTGAAAAGGCAGGTACCGGGCTAAGTTACAACCCCATGCAACGCTTACTGGGCCACTGCGCTCTCGTTTGAAACAGTGTCGAGGTGCACGCCGCTCAGGCTTCGCTCATAGCGTGCTACCCCCTTGTACAGCGACTCCGCAATGCGCTGCCGGTAAGCACCGTCGCGTAGCTGGGAAGCATCATCCGGGTTGGTCAGGAAGGAAATTTCAGCCAGGATGGACGGCATGTTCGCACCGATCAGCACTACAAACGGTGCTTTTTTGACACCGCGATCCCGCAAGCCTGCATTGCCGGTTTCGAGACCCTGGTACAGGCTGCCTTCCACATCTGCGGCAAACTCGCGCGATTCGGCAATCTTGTCCTGGAGCGTGATTTTCTTGACCAGGTCCGACAGTTGATGAATGGATTCATCTGAAACCGCATTCTCTCTTGCCGCTACCTCCAGCGCATCCGAGGAATTCGTAAAGTTGAGGTAGTAGGTCTCAACGCCGCGCGCGCTTGCGTCCGGGCTTGAGTTGGCGTGCACGGAAATAAACAGGTCGGCCTGCGCCTTGTTCGCAATGGCTGTGCGCGTTTCAAGCGGGATGAACGTGTCATCATCGCGCGTGTAGATCACGTCTGCGCCCAGCCGCGCTTTGAGCAGTTTGCCCAGGCGCAAGGCTACATCGAGCACTACATCCTTTTCCTGAAGGCCGCCCGGACCCAGCGTGCCCGAGTCATGCCCGCCATGACCTGCATCGACCACGATCCGGTTGATCTTGAGTCCCAGCGCACGCACCATGGAGCGGCCACCGGTCGAGTCAGGCTGTGCTGCGCGGGCAACAACGCCGGGTGTACCTGCGGGGCTGGGCGCGTCGCTCTCTGAGGATGGAAGGGCAAGCGCATGGCGGGCGCGCTTGCGCACCCCAGGCACATCGACACTGGGGGTAGCTGGCGCACTTGCAATGCCTGGAGAAGCTACAGCCGCTGCGACCGGAGCAGTGGTTGGCGCGGCGGTGGCTCGCACGCGCGAAGGCTGCCGGCTGAGCGCCGCAATGGCAGCCAGGGAGTCCCCGGCGCGCGGGCCTGTTTGCGCCGCGGCCCCGGGCGCGGTTGTCTCCGCTACAAAAGTGCCCGGCGCGGCAGCCCGTGCAGAGTGAACAGTCGGTGTGCCGGCGGCGGAGTCGCGGGCAACTGGGGTGTGCGGTGCAGGCGCGGAGGCTTGCGCCGCTTGTGCGGCTTCCTGCGGCCTGGCCACTGCGGGGGGCACAGGCTGCGCCGGCGGGCTTTCCGCGTTTCCGGCAAATACCGGCAGGGGCGCACCTTGCGGTCTGCCGTGAATATCAATGATGAGCCGCGATGGGTTGGGCAGCCAGAACGCCGAGTAGTCGCTTACATCGCTGACATCGAGCACCACCCTCACCACATCACCGGACTGCCCGGCGCGGATGCGGCCCAGAAAGCCGCCGTCCGTCACCGCGATTGCCTTGCCTGCCAGTTCAGGCGCCAGCCGTGCACCATGGAGGTCAAAGAAGATGCGGTCGGGATTTGGGACGCGCGAAGCCTCAAACGGCACCGTTTCGCCGGAGCCGCCTGCAACATCAATGGCAACGCGGGTGTAGCTGGCCGTGGACCAGTGGCGTACACCGGTGACCAGAGCCGGCTTGCTGTTGCGAGGCCGTGCTGCCATGGGCTGCACAGATGGATTGGGCCGGTAGACCGGAACGCCGCCGATGATAGTCGAAGGTGCCTGTGCTGAAGCCGCAGGCGGAGTGATAGCCGCCCTTACTGGAACGCCGTCAGGTACATCCCGCTCCTGGGAGGGGTCCTGAGAGGCGTCTTGCCCAGCGTCTTGTGGGGCATGAACGTGCTGTGGCACAGCTGTTCGGCTCGAATCAGGCGGGCGCACACGCGCCTGGGAATCTACGGAGCGCGGTGCGCTGCCATCCTCGGTCCGTGCCGAAGTATCGGATTGCGCCCGCTGCACGGGGACCGCAAGCCTCGACGGCGGCTCCCCGCCTACCCGGCGCAGCTCCGCGCGCGCCTGCGAGGCCAGCGGGCTGCTCGGATAATTTCGTAGAAACTCTTCAAAATAAGGACGCGCAGCAGCCTCATCGTGCAGGTCGCGCGACTCGATCTCCCCCTGCGTCAGCAGCGCCGGTACGGCATAGCGGCTCGCACTGAAGTCGCGCCGTAGAAAGTCCAGCTGCACCACCGCGGTCCGCAGCAATGAAAGGTCGCTAAGCAAGCGGCCTTCCTCCGCAAGCAGCTCCGCCACGGCCTCTACGCTGCTGTCGGCGTCAGGGGTAGAACGATCCGGGTGGTATACAGCACGGAACGCGTCCATCGCAGCCGCATACTGCCGGGGTGTGCGGCTTGCGCGTGGCGTGGCATCGAGTGCGGCGCGCAGGCGCACAGCACGGGCGTAAGCATCGCCTCCAGAGCCGCTGTCCAGAGGGATTTTCAGGGCGCTTCCAGGAGGGCTTTCGGAAATGCGTCCCGAGACGCTGTTCAGGCTCTGCCCGTCTGCCGCAAACCAAGCGGCGGCGGCAAACAAAGCGAGGTAGCGTCGGGCTGGCTGCATAAGGGTCCTGGATGTTGCAAGCCGCTCCCCATGGACGTCGAGGGGCTTACCACTAGGAAACCACCCCCGGCAGCAAAGTGGCGCAGGTATTGCCATTTCCACATTACCAAGGGCGCCGTCGGCGGTGGTACCGGCTACAGCAGTCCGCCCACAATGCCCGGCGCAGCAGCCAGCGCCGATGGCAGGGCGGTTGCATCCTTGCCGCCGGCCTCTGCCAGATCAGGCCTGCCGCCGCCGGAGCCGCCCACCAGCTTCGCTACCGCGCCTACCACCTTGCCTGCTTGCACACGGGCGGTCAGGTCCTTCGTCACCCCCGCAACAATCGCTACTTTCCCATCTGCGTCTACAGACCCCAGCACCACCACGCCCGAGCCGAGCTTGGTACGCAGGTTGTCAACCAGGGTGCGCATCTGCCCTCTGTCCAGGTTATCGACACGCTGCGCTAAAACTTTAATTCCCTGCACCTCGACCGCCGCGCTTGCCGCGTCGGCGGTTGCGCTCGCGGCTTGCTTCATGCGGGCCTGGTCGAGCTCGCGGCGCAGCTTTTTGAGCTCGTCTTCCTGCGCCGTGAAGCGGGTACGCAGAGCGGCTGCCGGGTCTGTTTCCGCGCTGCCGCCAAGCTGCGTTGCGAGCTGAGAAGCTGCGTAGCCGCGCCGAAACTCTGCAAGTGCGCCTGTGCCGGAAACTGCCTCGATGCGCCGCACGCCCGAGCTCACACTTGACTCGCCTAGCAGCTTCAGCACGCCGATTTCACCGGTCGCGCCCGTGTGCGTGCCCCCGCACAGCTCGGTTGAGAAGTCGCCGATGCGCACCACGCGCACCTTGTCGCCGTACTTTTCGCCGAACAGCGCCATGGCCTTGTACTGGTTTACGGCGACGTCTATCGGCACGTCCACTAGCGTATCTACCTTGAGGTTGGCTAGGGTTTCGCGGTTCACAATGTCCTCGATCTCTTGCAACTCCTCGTCCGCGATGGGCGCGAAGTGCGAGAAGTCAAAGCGGAGGCGCGTCGGGTCCACCAGCGACCCGGCCTGCTTCACATGCGGGCCCAGCACCTCGCGTAGGGCGGCGTGGAGCAGGTGGGTGCCGGTGTGGTTGCGCTGCGTGGCGCGGCGGCGGGCTGCGTCCACCACTGTATCGACGCGGTCGCCTACTCTTAGGGGAAGTCGAAGAGTCGCCCGGTGTGCGCGCACGCCCTGCACCGGCTGTACGCAGCCGGTCACATCGGCGACGACGGCGTTATGGTCGTCCGAGAGCAGCACGCCATGGTCGCCCTGCTGCCCGCCGGAGTCGGCGTAGAAGCTGGTGTGGTCGAGCACGATCTCGACTGTCTCGCCTGCCGAGGCTGCCGGAACGCCGATGCCGTCTTTTATCAATGCGAGCACTTCGCAGCCGGTGGAGATGAGCTGGGTGTAGCCCTCGAAGTTTGTCTTGGCAAGGTCGCGGTAGACGGGCGAGGCAGATTGCTTTGCGCCTCCCTTCCACGACGCGCGAGCGCGTGCTTGCTCTTCCGCGCGGGCTTGCTCAAAGCCGGGCAGGTCGAAGTCAATGCCTGCATCGCGGGCCGCGTCGACTATGAAATCAAGAGGGAGGCCGTAGGTTTCGTAGAGATGGAACGCTATAGTACCGTCGAGTCGTGGATCATCACCTTCAAGCGATTCTAGAAAGGATTTCGCAAGTTCTTCGCCAACACATTTGCTTGCAAATACCCATTCAAAAGGTGGCTCATTTTCAGGAAAAATCTGCCGAGAGATGGCATCATGCCAAGCATTGAGGCATTCACTTACTCGCTCATCTGAAAGTTCAATCCTGTTCTGCTCACAGAAGGCTTTTAATTTCACTTGAAACTGGATGTCTTGTGCAGCTTTGATTTCAAATGTAAGTCGACGATCTCCAAGTTCAAGCACTCGAGCAAATTGCTTTTCTTCTGCTTCGACAACTTTTGTGATGCGCTCTGCGCTGGCGTTTAGCTCTGTATATGCGCCCGCCATTCCGTCGCGTACAGCAAACACCATTTGTGCCATAAACGGCTGCTGTCGCCCCAGCAAACGCCCGTGGCGAATGCCACGCCGCAGAATTTTTCGCAACACATAACCGCGACCTTCATTCGCGGGGTTGACGCCGTCAGAGATTAGGAAGGTTGCGGCACGCGCATGATCCGCGATGATGCGCAGCGAGGCATCGCCAGGTGCGCTGCCGTCGCCATACGGTGTGCTCGTAAGTTCCGACGCTTTTGCGATGAGCGGTGTAAACAAGTCTGTTTCATAATTAGAGAGCTTGCCTTGCAGGACTGCGGCCAATCGCTCTAGCCCGGCACCGGTGTCGATAGATGGTTTTGGAAGCAGTTCCAGACGAGGTTCAAGAGCCAAGGCAGAAGCAGATCCTTCGCTTCGCTCAGGATGACCCCCTATGTTGGGATGACCCATTTGTTGAGCGGGATTGAGTTGGTGTAAAGGGGCGACCATGGAGCGGTCGAATTGCATGAAGACCAGGTTCCAAATCTCGACATATCGCTGGTCATCCTCGCCAAATGGCTTGTCCTCCCCAGTCTCACTTGCCTCCAGCCCCAGGTCATAGAAGATCTCCGAGCACGGTCCGCACGGGCCAGTCTCACCCATCTGCCAGAAATTATCCTTCGCGGACATCTCAAAAATGCGCTCCGCAGGCACGCCCTGCGCACGCCATAAGTCATACGCTTCCGAGTCACGCGGAACGCCGTTCTCCCCCTTGAAGATCGTGACGTATAACCGGTCTTTCGGAAGCGCGAACCACTCGGGCGAGGTCACCAGCTCCCAGGCGTAGGCGATGGCGTCAGCCTTGAAGTAGTCGCCGAAGGAGAAGTTGCCGAGCATCTCGAAAAACGTGTGGTGCCGCCGTGTAAAGCCAACGTTTTCAAGGTCGTTGTGCTTGCCGCCCGCGCGCACGCATTTTTGCGAGGTGGTGGCGCGGTTATAGGGCCGCTGCTCCGCGCCCAGGAACACGTCCTTGAACTGGTTCATGCCTGCGTTGGTAAACAGCAGGGTCGGGTCGTTGTGCGGCACCAGCGAGGAGGAGTGCACGCGTCGGTGCCCTTTGCCCTCAAAAAACTGGAGGAACATCTCGCGGATTTCATTGCCGGTAAAGGTGCGGGGACTGGGTTGCATACCGACCTAGTGTATCCGCTGTATAGCGCGCTATATCGCGTATAGCCATACACATAGCGGCTTGATAGCAGCATGACAGCGACAATAGCGACGAGATAGCGACGATACGGCCCCCGTCCGCTATGACCCGAACGGCACCCAGATCGCGCCTTCAAGCCGCGTCTGCTCATCTGCAGCCTGCGCCAGCTGCGAGAACGTCACTGCGTGATCCCGCATCACCAGCGCAGACACGAGCGCGTCAAACGCATCCTCACTCGCTTCGGCTTGCGCCCTCGCGTCCGGTGCAAGCGCGCTGAAGCGATCCTGCTGTAAATAGGCAACACGCGCGGCAGCACTGCTCTTGACCACCGGCCCGGTCAGCACACGCGGATAAATCTCAACCAGCATGGGCAACCGCGGCGCGTCGAATGGCCACACGCTCCACCCCGCAGCCCGCAAACGCGCCAGCATCGGCATGCCGCGCAACGTGCCGGTACCCACCGCCCCGGCTCCGTCAATTTGAAAGGAGGAGGTCGGCAGCCGCTTGCCGCCTAGCACCGCCCGCTCACAGTCACGGTAGCCAAGCCACCCCGGCGCACGATGCCCGGGCGACGGTCCGGAGCCTTTACGCCGCCCCCAGAAGTGCGTGTGCGGCTCCCGCAGCCAGCGCTCGCCCTCCCTTGCTACCAGCTCCCACAGCTTCGGCGCGCTACCGCAGCCAAGTTCACGCAGAAACCAGGCCGGGTAGGAAAAGGAAAAATCAAGTCCGACAACAACCGGGGCACTCGACAGACCCAGTAGATACGCCTCAATCTCCGTGCGAAGGCGGTTACCGGTAACCTCCACCACTCCTCCGTCAACATGGCAGACTGCTGCCTGGATGCCGCGACGCTGGGCTGCTTTCGCCTCCGCGCCTGACCAATCGATAGCTATCACCTGTTCTGAGATCTGTTCTGAGATCTGTTCTGGAATCTGCCTCGGAACCTGCTCCGGCGAATTCATGGGTTACTCGTCTTCTGCGTTGCTTAGTGCATCGAGGTCAATCGTCTCAACAGCTGCCAGCACATCCTCGCCCACATCCCATTGCTTCAGAATCTTGTACACGGCCTGCAACGAGAATCCGGCCGCCACCAGCCGCCGCATCACCCGCGCCGACTCCTTTTCGTTCTCAGGCTTGCGCATCCGCTTGCGTGCCAGAAACTGCCGCGCCAGCTCCACCTCGTTCACGCCCGCGTAGGCGTCCTCAAGCGTGGTTGCCACCAGCTCGCCGTCCACGCCCTTGCGCTGCAAGTCCTGCTGCACACGGCGGCGGCCAAACTTAGCGCCTTCCTGCCGCAGACGGGTGTAATCCACGGCAAAAGCCTGGTCGTCCAGGTAGCGCTGTGCCTGCAGCTTCAGCAGTACGGCCTCAATGCGTACCTCGCCGGTCTCGCCTTTTTCCACCTTCGGCTTCATCAATCGCCGCAGCTCCGCGACCGTGCGCATGCGCCTGCCCAGCGCGCCCACGGCGTACTGGTATAAGCCCGCTTCATCCAGCGGTTCCGGGATGCGCGGCTCGCGCGCGCTCGACTTCTTCCATGCCATAATTTCGCTCTCCCCATCAGGGTACGCAATTGCCCGTTTCAGCGTGCCCACTGAAAAGCGCTTCACTCATACCTTTAGGCACCACTTAGAGGTTACCGAATGGGCAGTGTGACGCATCCTGGAGTTTCAATCCACATTCATGGCTCAACGGGGCTCGCTCCATGCTACGGTTTGCCAACCCCCCATCCCCAAGGAATTTCATCCACGATGCAGTTGCGTCCCGCACTCCGTTTATTACTCTCCACCTGTTCGCTTTTCAGTGCATGCGAAGCCTTCTCACAAGCACCTCCCAGGACTCCGGCAGAGCCGCCCGTCAACCCGCTCAGCTCCGTGCTGGTACTGGGTGACTCTGCCTCCTCCGGCTTTCAGAACGGCTCCCTGCTCGACACCCAGCAGCCCCATGGGTGGGAGTCGCTTGTAGCTGCGCAGGCCGGTTTCCGCCTGCGGCTGCCGCTCATTGCCGCGCCGGGCTTCCCCAACGTGTACACGCTGGTTCAAGGCACCCTGCCGCCGGTGCTCAGCAGGGCTAATGGTGCGACCGTTGGCCGTGATGATCAGAACCAGGTGACCGATAACTTTGCCACCCCCGGCCACAACCTCCATGACATTCTGAACACAGCTCCGCCACCGCAGTTCACGCCGGGTAGCGCCACCTCGCTGGTGCTTGGCTACCCGGCAGGCACTACCGGCACCCAGGTAGAGCAGGCCATTGCCCGGCAGCCCTCGACCATTTACCTGTGGATCGGAAACAACGATCTGCTGGTGGCTGACGGCATGGGCAGCGCTGACGGCATTACGTCCCTGGCTTCGTTCACTGCGGACTATACGCAGCTCATTACCACTCTGAAGACGAAAACAACGGCGCACCTTATCGTGGGCAACCTGCCCGATGTAACCAAGCTGCCGTACATGACTTCAGCAGGTGACCTGCTGGACGAGTGCCAGCAGGTCACCGGGCTACCCTCGCAAATGTTCAGCATTTTGTTCGGCATCTACCCAGGCGAGCTGCTGAACTGGCAAGGGCTTGCCGACTGGCACGCCAATGTGGAGCGGGTCGAGGCAGGTCACTGGCCTTTACCGCTGCCGCCGAACGAGGTGCTGACACCCGCGGAGATCGCGCAGGTCCAGAGCATGACGGACAGCTTCAACCAAGTGATTGCACAGCAGGTAGCCGCGGCAGGGGGCACGCTGGTAGACCTGCATGAGGCCATGGACACCCTGGCCCGCGACGGCGTGACCCTGAACGGCTACCATGCCACCACGCACTACCTGGGCGGCCTGTACAGTCTTGACGGCATTCACCCCTCGAACACCGGCTATGCGCTGTTCTCAAACCTGTTCATCGCGGCTACCAACACGGCACTGGGCTTGTCCATTCCGCTGGTGGACGCAGCGGCTGTTGCGGCAACGGACCCGCTGTTTGGACCCGGCCTGACCAGCGGTTACACACCCTACAACACACCGCGCATGTCGTCTGAAGCCGGCCAGACTGTAGACAGGATTATTTTCAAGGGGAAGGCAAAACCTTAGTGAGTCTTTCCCGATTTGCAAGCGTTTAATAGAGAGGGAGTTCTTCCTTTGATTTATTTCCGCTCGCGCCCGTCCTTCCAATTTTTGCTTCGGTCTTCGCTGGCCGTTGCGTTGCTTGCCGCTGCTTCCCTGGCCGCATCCCCGGCCCGCGCGCAGGTTTCGTATACGCCCGTGCCGCTTGATGCAGGCTTTGGCCCGCTCGACCTGACGCAGCCTTCCCTGCCGCCGCAGCAGATCATCGACAAATTCACGGATAAAGAGTCGGAGTTTCGGCTTGCGATGGCGAACTACAGCTTTGAGCGTAGCGTGCGTGTAGATACGGTTGACGATGATACCAAAAAGGTAGACGGCGAGTATTACCAGGTTACCGACATCAGCGCCGACCCGGACGGCAAGCTGTACGAGCACGTGGTCGAGGCGCCGCAAAACTCGCTGGAGCGGGTCACCATGAGCCCGGCTGATTTCCAGGATATTGAGCACCGCTTGCCCTTTGTACTGACCAAGGAAGACATAGGCCAATATGATGTGACATATGTCGGCAAGCAGGCTGTGGATGAGGTTCCGACCTATGTTTTTGATGTGAAGCCGAAAGTTCTTGAAAAGAACAAACGCTACTTCCAGGGTCGCATCTGGGTCGATATAAAAGACTTCCAGATTGTGGTGACGAACGGCAAGAATGTGCCGGATGATGTGCGGAAAGGTCATGAAGACCTGTCACCGCCGTTTATTACCTTTCGGCAGCAGGTGGACGGCAAATACTGGTTCCCGGTGTACACCAAGGGCGACGGTACCCTGCACTTCACCGGAGGCAGCGGCTACCTGAGCCAGGACGTGCACATGCGCGAGATTGTGAAATATGCCAAGTACAAGCGCTTCGGCTCGTCAGTCAAAATCACGTTCAACGGTGAGAGTGTAGGTAAGGACACGCCGGATGCGGGTGCGAAACCTGGAGCGCAGACACCGTCAACATCTGCACCATCAACGAATACTCCCCACTGAGGTAGGTTTTGATGGTAATGGCATTACAGCGCAGGCGAAAAGGTAGTTCTTATTTGAGTAGCCAACACATCTATAAATCCGAAGCTAGGTAGCAGTCGTCTAATCGTGCTCGGAATCAATGAGAAATGCATTTACGGTTCTAAGCGGTATGGCGTACAAGCCTGAATAATCTGCACAATCTGCTCTACCGGCATAGCTCTCCTGAACTAATAGTACAAATACTTGCGCCACTTTTGATCGGAGTTACCGATCATTCGCATAATGTGGCGTGAGGTGTGCAGCGAAAACGGACGCGGCTCACGCAGCAGCTGCATCTCGTCCTGCTCGTGCAGCATGTGGTTGCCCTTACGACGATTGCAGCTATGGCAGCAAGCTACCAAGTTCTCCCAGGTGCTTTGGCCCCCCCGTGAGCGTGGAATCACATGGTCCAGCGTCAACTCCGCCGCGTTGAGCACTACAGCACAGTACTGGCACGTATTGCGGTCACGCAGCAGGATGTTCTTGCGCGACAGCGCGCGCGTCTGGTGAGGAATGCGGCGGTACTCAAGCAGGCGGATGACCGAGGGTAGCGGCATACGCACGCGCGCCGCATGGAGTATCGCGCCCTGCTCTTCCTCAGTTTTGGCCACGCCTTTCAGCACCAGCACCAGCGCCCGCCGGGCTCCGCATATGTTGATGGGCTCGTAGGAAGCATTGAGCACCAGTACCGGCGTCTGCATGGGCTGCTGAAACGACGGCGTGCGGTCGTCAAGCGCTGTAGGCGTAGCAAGATCACGGCTGAGGTGTGTTTTACTCAGCAGCTTACCCTTGCGTGTGTGAGCTGTACTTTTTGCGAGCGACATGCCGTTTTCTCCGTTATGCCCTGTTATGGTTGGTTCAGCTTCCGTGATGTCCCGCAGAGTTGCCGGGTAGTTCGCCCCAGAAAGCCACATCGTCTTCCATCGAGGGAGCCGCGACCTGTACCAGCTCCACCATGTCGGACCTTTGAGCCCGCGCTGCGGTTATCACCCATATTTGCCCGGCACCGGCAAGACGCAACGCCGTAGAAGCCGCGCGTGCTGTAGCACCAGTGGTATAGATATCGTCAACCAGCAAAATGTCGCGTCCTGCCAGCGGCTTCTTTTCCTTTTTGTTATCGCCTGGAACAGTAAATGCTCCCCGGAGATTGCGGCGGCGCGCCACCGGCGACAAGCCGGCCTGCGATACGGTGGCCCGGCGGCGGACAAGGAGGCCGGTCTCTACCCGCAGCGACAATCCGTGGGTGCGCCCGGCGCGGGCTACGGCGCGGGCCAGCAGCTCTGCCTGGTTAAAGCCGCGCTGCCGCCGCTTGCTCGCGTGCAGCGGCACCGGTACTACCGTCATGCGTTTAGGGAGACCCGGCAGCCCGGCAAGCTGCGCGGCCATGCACAGCCCCAGCGGACGAGCTACCGGTTCCATGCCGTCATACTTGAGCAGGTGCAGCAGCATCCGCATGGTGCCGATATATAGTCCATACGCTACAGCGCGGTCAAAGGCCGGGGGCACTACGCGACAGGGGCGGCACAGCCAATCACCGGGGGCACGGTCCTCGTTGGCAAATGCGTGAGCACCCAGGGCTTCGCCGCACCCGAGGCACAAGGTTCCCGATTGTGGAATGAGGTTTTCCCAGCAGGCGGCACAAACAGGAGCCGCACCGAAGTATGCCAATGGCATGTCGCACAAAACGCAGGAAGCGGGAAAAATGGCGCAGACCAGGCTATGAGCCAGCCGCGCGCCTTGATGCAGCGCAGGTGACAAAATGCGCGCGCCCGGGGTGCGCGGGCGCGCGCCGGGGCCTGCAAGCTGAGTTTCGAGTGGATCGGCCGGTAACGGCTTCCTGGAGAACTCGGTGAACTCGGTGAAGGCGCACCTCACATACGGGGGCGGCCACAGGCTGCCGAGCCCAGCAGAATGAGTATACGGCCCATTTTGTAAAACATACTACCGAGATCCGCACATGGTTTGAAGCAGCTGCTGTCCGGCTATGGGAAAGCAGCTGCTTCAGACTCAATATCCATTTTGACGTCTCGCATGTTGTGCCATGTGTTCCGCCTATGTCGCGATAAAAGCACTATTATCCAAAAGAAGCATTTCGGGGTAGAGCAGCTCTATGGTTTCAGAAGGTAACAAGCCCAACCGGCGTGTACGAGCCACCCCTTCCTACTCCCTGACTTCCGAGGTACGGCTCACCACGCGTCTGGGCGCGCCGTTGGCTTTGGGTGAGCTGGGCTGGATGTCCACCTATATTGTGGACGCGGTGATGGTGGGGCGCATGGGGCACTCGGCAGTTGCTATCTCCGCCTCATCGCTGGGCAACAGCCTGTTCTACGCCATTGCCTTCTTTGGGGTTGGGCTTCTGTTCGGGCTTGACACCCTGGTTTCGCAAGCTTATGGACGCGGTGAGGCAGAGGATGGTCTCTACTCGCTGGTGCAATCCCTGTTTGTTGTCGCCGTGTGTTCGCCGATCGTTATGCTGCTGACGAGTGCTGCCCCGCATGCCCTGGGGCTGATCCATGTAGACCCGGCTATTGTTACCGCAACGATCGCATACATGAACGCACTGCGATGGTCGGCACCGCCGCTGCTGCTGTACATGGCCGTACGTCACTACCTGCAAGCCATCGACCGCACCGGCTGGATCATGACCTCGCTGCTCACGGCTAACCTGGTGAACTGGCTTTTTGACTGGCTGCTCATCTACGGCCATGGTCCGTTCCATGCATACGGCATTGCCGGTTCCGGCTGGGCTACGTGTGTCGTGCGGGCCTACATGGTGGGGCTGCTGCTGCTCGCGCTTGGGTTATCGCTGCGGCGCACACCCATCCAGCTTCGCCGGGGCGCCTGGCGGCCCGACCGTGAAAGACTGCGCTCGATTTTTAACATAGGCTGGCCCGTCGGTCTGCAGCAGTTCGGCGACTTGTCGCTGTCCAGCTTTTCTACCGTGCTTACCAGCACCCTGGGCGCAACCCTGCTGGCCGCGCACCAGGTAGTGCTTGACCTGAACGCCTTCAGCTCCATGATCCCCACTGGAATTCAGGCTGCCGCGGCCGTGCGCACCGGCCAGGGTGCGGGACGGGGAGACGGCGCACAAGTGCGCCGCGCAGGCTACGCCAGTGTTGCGATCACCAGCGCCTGCATGGTTGCTGCTTCCGTTTCGTTCATCGCCGTGCCGCGACTCTGGGCCAGCATTTATACCAATGACCGCGCCGTCATGGCCGCCACGGTCCCCATCTTTTTCATATGCGCGTTTGGCCGCGTGTTTGACGGCGCGCAAGTCGTGCTGCAAGGTGCCCTGCGCGGCATGGGCGAGACGCGCATTCCACTGATTGCATCGTTCGGCTGCACCTGGCTGCTGGGCGTCCCGCTCAGCGCCCTGCTGGTGTTCCGTTTCCACATGCAGCTGGCAGGCGTGTGGATGGGTAGCATGCTTGCCATCCTGCCGCTGTTTGCAATTATGGTCACAGCGTGGTTTCGCAGGGTGCGGCGCTTTCGCACGAACCATCCCAAACCGGCCAAGCAGCTTTCAGCCGCGGACCAGGCAAGCGACCAGTCACTTCTGGGTACCTCGCCCTTACATATTTAGTCGCTGATGCGGCGCAAGCTGTTTACACTCTCTGCATGTACGCAGAGGCCCCCGAAAAGCAGCGGCTTCAGCTTCATGGATACATCCCCGGGCTTGATGTACTACGCGGCATTGCTGTCAGCGCAGTGGTTGCCTTCCATGGTTTTACCAATGCCGGTTTCAATCCTGAGCCGGGTACGTGGGTAGCGGCTTTTCTCGTGCTGGTGCGAACCGGCGAGTTGGGCGTCTATCTATTTTTCATCTTGTCAGGATTCCTGATAACAACCATCCTGCTGAAGCAGCGCAACCATCCCGGCTACTACAGGAACTTCTACATTCGAAGGGCGCTCCGCATTCTGCCGCTCTACCTGCTTTTGCTGGTCCTGCTCAAGGCGCTCGGCCTGGTGCATTGGCGGTTCGTGCTCGCATGTCTTTTATTCATAGCCAACATGGCCAAGCTGCTCCACTCCAATGCAAATGAGTACGGGGTGCTGTGGACCCTTGCCGTGGAGGAGCAGTTCTACCTGGTATGGCCTACCGTGGTCCGTCGCCTGCTTTCACCTCGCGCGCTCCTCGCCGTAGTGCTTGCAGGATGCCTGCTGGCACCGGTCTTCCGCATCGCTATCAGCCTTCTGGGTATTTCAACCTACCTGCTTACACCTACCAACATGGACGGTCTGCTGTATGGCGCTTTGTGTGCAGTCCTCATCACAAGCGGTACCATCCATGCTGAAAACATACGCCGCATCTACCAGGTGCTGCTGGTAGCGGGTTTGCTTTTCCTTCCTGTCTACCTCCGTTACTCCTGTTTTCCTCCGCCGGGGCATAGCGCTTTATTCTGGGCTACGTGGGACGGGTTTGCCCGGCTGGTCCCCTTCTGCCTGTTTGTGGCTGCGGTGCTGATCTGTGTGCAGCACGCGCAAACATCATCCCGCTTGAACCATCCCCTGCTGCGTAGATTCGTCTTCCTCGGCGAAATCAGCTACGGACTTTACTTGCTTCATCCCCTGGTGTTCAGAGCCTATGACACTCTTTTCAGAAATTTTCCACGGCTTTACTCCCACACTTCCTTCCCCATCCTCTGCTTCCGTTTTACGGTGGTAAGTGCTGTTGCTGTTTTGCTGGCAACCTTGTCACGCCGTTATTTTGAGCAGTTGTTCCTGCGTCGTAAAACAAACCTTGCGCCCTATGCCGGAGAGA
>CAXSFX010000031.1:0-26849 GCA_964236655.1 uncultured Acidobacteriaceae bacterium
GATATGCGGCGTAAGCAGCAGCCCCGGTGCGTTCCACAGGGGATGCCCGTCAGGCAGCGGCTCAGGGTCGGTTACGTCGAGCGCCGCGCGAATGTGGTGTGCCTGCAGTGAAGCTACGAGGGCATTGGTGTCGATAATAGCGCCGCGCGCGGCATTGACCAGGAAGGTACCGCGCCGCATGAGGGCAAGCTGCCCGGCTCCGATCAGGTGGCGCGTTTCTTCGGTCAAAGGAGTAA
Organism: uncultured Acidobacteriaceae bacterium; assembly: GCA_964236655.1. Taxonomy (GTDB): domain Bacteria; phylum Acidobacteriota; class Terriglobia; order Terriglobales; family Acidobacteriaceae; genus EB88. The sequence goes on from CAXSFX010000031.1 coordinate 237, forward strand.
TCAGGACCACGATGTCAGCCTCGGGCAGCAGCGTATCCAGGGCTGAAACCGGCTCTACACCTTCCTTGGCAGTGCGAGCCACGCGCACGATGCGTCCGGGCTCAAACGGCAGCAGACGTGCTTCAATCGCCTTGCCGATGGCACCATAGCCGACGATGAGCACAGTTTTTTCCGCCATCTCCTCGGTAGAGACAGGCATGCCGGCTCCGCGCGATTTGCCGTGACATTGCTCCCAGTAGGCACCGGTTTCATCGCGGCTAGCCCAGTGGCCGTCACGGCGAAGGTCGCCGTAGAAGGGCAGCCACTTGAGGGAAGCAAGAATCGCGGTCACTGCCCACTCTGCCGTGGAAGCATCATGCACACCGCGTGCATTGCAAAGCACTACGCCCGGCGGCACCAGCGGCTGAATCGCCTCAACGCCTGCCGAGGAAGTCTGGATGTACCGGGGCCGAATGTACTCAAGCACCTTTGCGGGACTTACCCCGAAGTTGGGGGCCACGACCGGAACGAGCATGTCAACATCAATAACTTGATCGTGGTCCGCGGTGTAGCGCACCACCTCAACCCCGGCGGGAAGATGGCGCAGCACTGAGTCTTCAATAGACGCGCTGATAGCAACGCGCAAAGGCTTCTTGTCTTTCATGAAATGCGTTGTCAATCCTTTGTATGGAACAGCTTGTTGTTGATATCAGGCCAGAACTCCTGAAGCACATACGTGGCACCATCGATGACTCCATTCTCAAGCCAGCGCTGCCCGACCTTGGTCCACGTTTGATCAACAGTCGGATAGTAAGCTGCTGAAATCCCGGAAGCCGCTCCCGAGCCGACAATTTCCGAGAAGTTGAACGTTTCCTTGCCGCTGTCGCTACGCGTGATAAAGGTGCGTCCGAAAGCATACACGGTGCGACGTGCAAGACCGCCGTGCCCCAGTGTGTAGTAGCGGGAGTCCTCATGCAGAACAGAGGGAAGGATAGCCTGCACCCAGAAATTTTCATCAATTTGGTCGACGGCGTTGTGCCAGAAGTAGCGAGCGTACCCGGCCGCACCTTGATGGAACTGCGGCGTTGAATTCTCAGCCTGATCGACACCTGCCAGGACCAGTATCAACGGAAGATCGGAGTAGTCAAACGTTTGCGCGGCGGTGGCTTTGAACTTTCCCCCCACGGTTTGCGGCGGAAGTTTGGTGTCTGCGGAGACAGCCCGAAAGTTTGGGAAAACGCCGAGGATGCGCTTGGTTTGTTGGCCCTGGCCGCCTTGCTTATCGGCTGCGCCCGTTGCGCCTTGCTGGGTTGCAGAGGTTTGCTGCCCCCCTTGAGCCTCTGCGGGTAGTAAGGCAGAGGGGGCGTCCGGCATCGCTGAAGAATCGACTCGCTGCGCCTGCGCGGTGCCGGCAAAAGTCCCAAGGCATACAAAAAACATTCCGCACAAGGTAAGTGCGGTACGGAAGTCACGAGCGGGGCGGCAAAAAAGCAATTTTGTTGGATTCACAAGGTCCTTGTTGAGTATGCCCCGACGCATGGCAGCCGAGAGAGGTGAGTGCATCTGTGTGCTTGGACGTGATTGAGTGGCTTGGGGACGCTTTTTCTAGTCTGAAAGCTGCTTTGCGATGTGCGCCGGAACCGGGGTGCATGGCTTGCAAAATATTTTGGTAAACAGACGTGGGCGAACGTAGCACTCTCCGCCGCACCAGATTGTTTTTTCTGTCAATCTCTGCTGCCTTTGATGTGGGGGAGCCGGTGCTAGGCTACTTCTATGCGGCTTTGGATGGTATGGGCGGCGCTTGCGGTGATCTGGGCTTTGCAGGCCAGTGCGGCTGCGATCGTACATAAGGGGCGCTGGGCGTTCACCATGTATGTCATGGCGCTGCTGTTTGCCGTTGTCGGCTACATCGTGCGCAAGCGCCTGCCTGCAGGCTAAAGCTACGTTGCGATGAGACCGGTGTAGACAGCCATGCCTGCTACCGCGTCAACCCCCAGCCGGTCGAGCGCGTCGATCTCCTCCTGCTCCCGGATACCGCCCGCGACGATGAGCTTGCGGCTGGTGAGCGCACGCAGACGTTGGGCTACCGGCAAGGGAAAGCCCTTCAGGGTGCCTTCCGTATCGACATGGGTGTAGAGAAAGCCGCCGCAGAATGGTTCCAGCGCGTGTACGGCATCGTCAGGCGTGAGTGCGGTTTGGTCGCGCCAGCCTCGTACCGCGATACGTCCGTTCTTGGTGTCGATACTAGCGAAAAATTGCTCTGAACCGATAGCTTGAGCAATTTGCGCGGCCAGCGTCGTATTGACTCCTTCATTTGAAAACAAGGCTGAGCCGAAGATGACGCGGCGCACGCCGAGATCGAGCAGGGTTTGCGCCTGGCGGGCGGTGCGGATGCCGCCGCCGACCTGCACAGGCAGTTCGCGGGCGATGCGTTCGATGAGCATGCGATTATTGCCCTCACGCTTTGCGGCGTCCAGGTCGATAAGCTGAACGAGGGGGTACGAGCGGAAGCGGTCGATCCAGTAATCGAAATCATCGGAGGCGATACGCAGCTCTTCGCCCTGCACCAGTTGCACGATACGGCCACCCATGAGGTCAATGGCGGGAATCAGCATGGCAGCCTGACAGCAATGCCTTGCGCGGCAAGCTCAAGCTTGAGCGCGCGCGCGTCGGAAACGCCGAAGTGGAAGATGCTTGCGGCAAGCGCGGCGTCGGCGTGACCTTGCTTCAGGACGTCAGCGAAATGCCGTGCTGTGCCTGCGCCGCCGGAGGCGATAACCGGGATTTGCACTGCGTCAGAAACGGCGGCGGTAAGCTCGCAATCGAAGCCGGAGCGGGTGCCGTCAGAGTCCATGCTGGTAAGCAGAATTTCGCCCGCGCCGCGTGCTTCCGCCTCACGCGCCCAGTCGATGGCTTTGCGGCCCGTGGGCTTGCGGCCGCCGGAGACGAAGACTTCCGCGGCTTGCGGAGTGTTTCCACCGCGGCGTGCGTCGATGGCGACGATGACCGCCTGCGCGCCGAAGCGGCGACCGATGGCATCGATCAGCGTGGGGTCGGCGAGCGCGGCGGAGTTGATGGAAACCTTGTCGGCACCGGCGTCGAAGACCGCTGTTGCATCGTCACTCGAACGGATGCCGCCGCCTACCGTGAACGGAACGAAAAGTTTTTGGGCGGTGCGACGCACAGTGTCGAGCAGGGTACCGCGGCCCTCATGAGTGGCGGTGATGTCGAGCAGCACGATCTCATCGGCACCTGCTTCCGCGTGGCGAGCAGCAAGTGCCGCCGGGTCGCCGGCGTCGATGATGTCTTCAAATTGCACGCCTTTGACGACACGACCGGCGCGGACGTCCAAGCAGGCAATGATGCGTTTCGTCAGCATGCAAGCTCCAGAAAATTACTGAGTAGCCGCAAGCCTGCGGGACCGGATTTTTCCGGGTGGAACTGCACGCCCATGATGTTGCCGCGCTCGACGACAGCGGAAAAGTCGCTGCCGTAGTTGCAGGTTGCGGTTGTCTCCGGCACCACAGGCGCGCGGTAGGAATGTGTGAAGTAGACGTGCTCGCCTTCATGAAGACCGGCCGTGAGCGGGGTCGGCATTGGGATGTGCAGCGCATTCCAGCCGACGTGCGGGCACTTGAGAGTTGGGTTATCGAAGCGGGTACACTCCCCCGCAAAGATGCCGAGGCCGGGCGTGCCGGGAGCTTCTGTGCTGCCGTCGAATAACCATTGCAGGCCGACGCAGATGCCGAGAAAGGGAACACCGGCAGCGGTGCGCTCGCGGATGGCATGGGGGAGGCCGCGCTCGTGCAGGAGCTGTGTCGCGGCAAAGTGGCCGACACCGGGCAGGATGATTTTGTCGGCTTGCGCTACTACGGCAGGGTCATCGGTGACCGTAACCGGCACCGTGCCCGTAGCCGAGATCGCTTTGAGCACACTGGTGAGATTGCCTGCCTTGTAGTCGATAACCGCGATCACAGGGGCTTTCTCGTGGAAGTGTCGTTCATAGAAGCCCCTTCGTGGAAGGCAGCATTTCACGAAGCTGCGGATCGCGCGAGCAGGCTACGCGGAGCGCGCGGGCAAAGGCCTTGAATAAGGCTTCCAGCTTGTGATGGTTCGAGCGGCCATACATGGTTTTCAGGTGAACATTGGCGCGTGCGCCGCGTGCGAACCCCTCGAAGAAATCTTCGACCAGTTCACTTTGCAGGTCGCCGACCAGCCTGGTGCGGACTTTTGTTTTCACTTTGCAGGCGACGCGACCGCTAAGGTCTACAGCGGCGATGCCCAGGGTTTCGTCCATCGGCATCAGAAAATAACCGGCACGGTGGATGCCCTTCTTGTCGCCGACTGCCTTGTCGAAAGCCTCGCCGAGCGCGATGCCGACGTCCTCAACTGTGTGGTGCTGGTCAACATCAAGGTCGCCCTTGCAGGTGAGTTCAAGGTCAAACGCGCCGTGGCGGGTGAACAGTTCCAGCATGTGATCGAAGAAGCGAATACCGGTCGCAATCTGGTAGCGGCCTGTGCCTTCGACGGTAAGGCGCAGAGAGATTTTTGTTTCTGTAGTGTTGCGGTCAAATGCCGCAGTTCGTTTTGTTTGCAGATCAGGCTCGGGCTCGCTCAAGGGCTTCTCCTTCATGCTGTGTTGCCAAAGATTGCAGTACCGAGCGTAGAGCGTCACGGCAGCCGCTCATTTGCTCACGTGTGCCGATGGTAATGCGGACGCAGCCGTCGCAGCCGGGGTCAGCGGAGCGGTCGCGCACCAGTACACCATGCGATTGCATGGCGTGGGTAAACTCGCGGTGGTTTGCGCCGATCTCAAGCAGGACGAAATTGGCCTCGGACGGCCAGGTGCGTACTCCAAGCTCAGCGCAGACCGCGTAAAACTCGGCGCGCGCCTCTTTCACTTCGTCCACGTACCAGTCAAGGTATGCCGTGTCTTCAAGCGCGGGAGGCAGGCAGGCGAGCGCGAGCGCGTTAACGCTATAGGGCGAGATGACGCGGCGCAGCCAGTGCATCGTTTCCTCAGCGGCAGCAAGCGCGCCCAGGCGCAGCCCGGCAAGGCCGTAGGCTTTTGAAAACGTGCGCGCGACCACGAGGTTCGGGTACTCGGCGGCACCATGTTTTGAGGCGACGCAGTCGAGAACTGTCTCGCCGAAGAAGTGGAAGTAGGCTTCGTCGGCAAGCACGATGGCATGCGGGGCCTGCTTGGCGAGCGCGAGGATTTGCTCGCGGCTAAGGGTGGAGCCGGTGGGGCTGTTGGGGTTGGCAAGCGCGATGATGCGGGTATGCGGCGTGACGGCGGCAAGCACCTGCTCGTAGGGGAAGGCGAAGTCTGCCCGCTGGGACTGCACAGGGACGATGGTGGCCCCGGTGGCTGAGGCGTAGACCTCGTACATGGAGTAGGTTGGGACCGGCAGCAGGATTTCTGCGTGCTCATCGAGGTAGGTCTGGCACAGGATGTGGATGGCTTCATCGACGCCGTTGGTCAGCAGCAGCTGAGACGGTTGCAGTTGCAGGTGCGCGGCTACGATTGCCTCCACCGGCGCACGCTCCGGGTAGCGCGTGAGCGCGCCTGCAGTAACTGCATCAAGCGCCTGCTTGACGCGCGGTGAGCAGGCGTAGGTGTTCTCGTTAAAATCGAGGCGTAAGCCGTCGCGGTTGCCGAGCGGCGGGTGGTACTCCTTCATGGCGCGAATGACGGCGCGCGGCTGGGGCGTCATTCGCTTGCTCCCGGATGCGGATTCGGACGCGACCCTTGCAGTCGTATGCGAATGGCTTCCGCATGGCCGGTAAGGCCTTCCGCCTCCGCAATGCGCATAGCCGCAGGGCCGAGTGCCGCAAGCCCCTCTTCTGTGTACTGCTGTACGGTGATGAGCTTGAGGTAGTCGTAGACGCTGAGGCCGCCGCGCAGACGCGCGTCGCCGCCGGTGGGCAGGGTGTGGTTGGGACCGGAAATATAGTCGCCCATGGGCTGTGGAGACCAGCGACCGATAAACACAGACCCCGCATGGCGCACCCACTCCAGGTCTTCCGGCGAATCCACGGTAAGGTGCTCGCCGGCGAGCCGGTTGGTGATTTCGCGCGCCTCCTCGATAGAGCCGGCGACGATGGCGACGCCGTTACGGTCAAGCGAAAGCGCGGCGATGGGGTTTTCCTTGGCCTGCTGCTTGGTTTCAGCAATGACCCGACGCGCAAGGTCGGCGCTGGTAGTTACAAAAATGGCAACCGCGTCCGGGTCATGCTCGGACTGGGCGACCAGGTCGGCGGCAATCTCGTGCGGGTTGCCGTGCTCGCTGGTGACAACAATTTCGGTGGGCCCGGCCAGCATGTCGATGCTGGCATCAAAGGCCACGAGCCGCTTGGCCGCGGTGACATAGGCGTTGCCGGGGCCGACTATCTTGTCGACGTGCTTGATAGTTTCTGTACCGTAGGCAAGCGCGGCTACACCCTGCGCACCGCCGACGCGGTAGAACTCCGTGATGCCGAGCAGCGCGGCGCAGGCCAGCACCTCCGCTGCGGGTTTTGGGGAGATGACGACAATGCGGCGTACACCTGCTACCTGCGCGGGGATGGCGGTCATCAGCAGCGTTGAGGGTAGGGGGTGGCGACCGCTCGGCACATAGCAGCCGACAGAATCGAGCGGGCGTACGCGCTGGCCGACCGAGAGCCCCGGCGCGGGTTCAAAGTCCCAGTCTGTCGGCATCTGCTTTTCTGCAAAGGCGCGGATGTTGTCTGCTGCCTGCTCAAGAGCGTCGCGCATGGGGGTTGAAATCTCTGTGAGCGCGGCGCGCATTTGCGCCGGGTCGATCGCCAGCGGTGTTTTCGCGTCGAGCCCGTCAAGCTTGGCGCTCCAGCTGCGCAGAGCCTTGTCGCCATCTTTGCGCACGGCGTTGACGATGCGCTCGGCTGCGGGCATCACACGGCGGTCGGCGGTGGCGCTACGTGCGACAAGTTGTTCAATACGGGCGCGGCCGCGACGGCCGCCGAATCCGGTGGTACGAACGGTTTCCATGGGGCTCCTTAAACGCTTTCGCAGTACCGCATGAATGTGACGATCATTGCGTTGATCTGATCCGGCACTTCAATCGGGGAGAAGTGGCCTGACCCAAGCGTGTGAGCAGTGATGAGTTGCGGTGCGAGAGCCTGGAATTGATTGAGGTCGACAAAGGGCATGGTCGAGCCGATATAGGCTATCGGTACATGACAGCCTGCGGCTGCGGAGGTCGCGTCGTACCGCGTCACATGGTTTGGCCACGCAGAGGCTAAAACATGCTGTGGAGTTTGTATGGATTGGATGACTTGGGCAGCTTTTTTGTCTGTCGGCAGGCATAAAGCTGTAAGTGCCTGCTGCCACGCGGAAAGGTACTGCGGCGTTTGCAGGGCTTCTTCAAGAGGTTTGCTAATCGTCTGCGGTGGCGGTGCCAGCAGGCAGGAATCGATCAGAATGAGAGAGGAAAGCGCCTGGGGATACCTGGCAGCTAACTCCAGTGCCGCATTGCCTCCCATGCTGTGGCCGACGATCATCGGCTTGCTCAGGTTGAGTTGGGCACAGAGCCATGCAAGGTCATCCGCATAGCCGGATACTGTGTACTCCTGGTGAGGAGCATCGCTTTCTCCATGCCCGCGAAGATCGACCGCGACAACTCGATGCGCAGAACGGAAGAACTCAACCTGGGACGCAAATGAGTGATGGTCCAAGCCGCACCCATGAACAAAAACAATGGGAGACGAGCCGGTCCCGGTATCTTCAAAGGCCAGGGAGACCCCATCTTTTTTTAGAAACTTCAACTGTTCTCCAATAGTACCTAGACGGACGGCGGCCACTTCACGGTGTATTTCTCCTGCTACAGAACAACCTTGTTCAGCGGATACTCGACGATGCCGGTAGCACCGGCGGCTTTGAGCTTCGGGATCACGTCGCGTACAACACCTTCTTCGAGAATGGTGTTGAGGGCGGACCAGCTGCCGTCGCTCAGTGGTGAGATGGTGGGCGAGTTGAGCGCAGGCAGGACGGCTAATACGTCGGCCAGGTGCTCCTTGCGCACGTTCAGCATCAAGCCCACCTGGCCTTGTGCATCGATGGCACCGCGCAGCATCAGGGCCAAGGTTTCTACCTTTGCACGCTTCCAGCTGTCAGTGTGCGCCGTGCTATTTACGATCAGGTGCGTTTCGCTTTCCATCACGGTGTCGATGATGCGGAGCCGGTTGGCGCGGAGGCTGGAGCCGGTTTCTGTCACTTCCACGATGGCATCGGCCAGCATGGGCGGCTTCACTTCGGTCGCGCCCCAGGAGAATTCAACTGTGACCGGGACATTTTTCGAGGCGAAGTAATTTTTCGTGACCTCTACCAGTTCTGTGGCGATGGTCTTGCCCGCGAGGTCTTCAGCACGCTGCCATGGGCTGTCTTCAGGCACGGCCAGCACCCACTTGACCCTCTGGCGGCTCTGCTTGGCATAGACCAGCGAGCAGGCGCTTTCAACCTTGAGGCCGCTTTCAATCACCCAGTCGATGCCGGTCAAACCGGCGTCGAGCACACCCGAGTGGACGTAGCGCGCCATCTCCTGCGCCCGGATGAGCATGCACTCGATCTCCGGGTCGTCGATTTGTGGGAAGTAGGAGCGACCGTTGGCGTAAATCTTCCAACCGGCCTTGCCGAACAGGTCGATGGTCGCGTCCTGAAGGGAACCCTTGGGGATGCCGAGGCGCAGTTTGCTCATTTAGCGAACCTCCGCATGCACGGTAACCGGTTCCGGAATCGGCTGCGAGACTGCGAGCGGTCGTGTAAAGCAGCTCACCGTGCCCTCATGGCAAACCAGCCCATCGCCTTCGACGACGACACGGAACAGCAGTGTGTCCTGATCGCAGTCGGTGGCGGCAGTGACTACGCGCAAACGGTTGCCGCTGGTTTCACCCTTGGTCCACAGTTTGCCGCGGGTGCGGCTCCAGAAGGTGACGTAGCCGCTGCTCTGCGTTTTCTCGTAACTTTCCCGGTTGAGAAAGCCGACCATCAATATCTCGCCTGTAGTCGCGTCCTGCACGATGCCGGGGACGAGGCCGTCCATCTTGTTGAAGTCAATTGCTACCATCTGCTCCTCTTATATGCCAGATCTGGATGCCGAACTCGGCAAAGAAAAAGCCCGCCTGCGCTTGGGGATGCGGCGGGCGGGCCTTTTGTATCGATTTCGGTCAGTTTGCCGGTGTCGCTACCGTTTCCTGCCATAACTCGCCGCCCATATTGTGCCCGGGTAGTGACGATGGACAGGATGGATGTGCCGGCGCATGAGCTAACGCTAGCGTTGTCCCCCCGGTGTGTCAAGCGTATACCCGTGAGATACGATCATCGATGGCCTCATCCGCATGAATCCAGCCCCTACCAACTCGCGCATAAGCCCGCTGCGCGCGGCACCGAACCAGCTTACCTTTTTGCGTTTGTGCCTGGTGCCGTTCCTGCTGTTGGCGATCCTGGAGGGGCGCTTTCGCCTCAGCTTCGGAATCCTGATGGTGGCCGGGGTCTCCGACGCGCTGGACGGTTTGCTGGCGCGCTGGCTGAAGCAGCGCACCCGGTTGGGCCAGTACCTGGACCCGGTGGCGGACAAGCTGATGCTGTCTTCGCTTTTTCTGACGCTGCACCATGTGGGATTAATATCCCTGCGTGTCACGCTGCTGGTGTTTGCGCGCGACCTCGGCATCCTGGTTATCGGTGCGATCCTGTATGCCGCTCTTGGACTGCGCAACTTCAAGCCGAGCATATATGGAAAGGCAAATACGTTTGTGCAGGTAGTTGCAGTGGTGGCCGTGATCCTGGCACAATTTGAACCATTTGGAGCTGTGCGCCTGGTACGCGATGGGTCGCTGATCGCTACCGGTATGCTTGCCTGCATTTCCGGCTTTGATTACGCCATCAAGATGGGGCGGCGCATCAATGCGTCGGCACCGGAAACGCCGGAAGTTTTCGATTGAGGAATATCAGCCGGGTTCCTGATCCTCGGAGTTGGCAGTGAGCCGGTCTTTTTCTTCGATTTCCATGTCACGGAACTCGTCCGAGTCAAAAACCTCGCCGCAATCCTGGCACTCCACAAACTCAATGTCGTCCTGGCGGGACACGATACGCACTCTTGGGTGTTTACAGATCGTCGGCATGATGAGATTGCAGACCGGATAAGGTCTGTCAGCGACGATTGTAGCGCCCGTTTGCGCACACTCCAAGCCCCTCTCGCGCTTAAAGTTCATGAAATTTGCAGGTAGGCGTCCGGCGAACGTAAAAGCGAGGTTCCGGCAGAACGATAATCTTTATCAGGAAACAGCAGGAAATGAGCGGCTCGGCATTGCCCACCCTCCCGGCGGGTCCTATACTAAGTAAATATGCTCAGGTTGACTAAAAAGGCGGATTATGGGCTCATGGCGCTGAAATACCTGGCCGAGCATCCGCAAATACCTGCCCTGAGCGCAAAGGATATTGCTGAGGCGTACCATATTCCACCGCAGCTGCTGGCTAAAATCCTGCAGCGACTGGCTAAAGTCGGCCTGGTACGGTCCAGTGCCGGCATGAACGGCGGCTACGCCCTGCAACGGGATGCTTTCAGCATTACTGTATTTGAGGTCATCCTGGCTGTGGATGGACCGCTGTTTTTGACCGCGTGCAGCAGCGGGCCGCGTGTTTGCGACTTGCACGACTGCTGCACCATCAAAGAACCGATGGCCCGGGTGAACGAGTCCATTACCGAGTTGCTGAAGGGTATTCGGATAGGCGACTTGATGGATAGCGACCCGCAACGTGATTCGCCCAGGCGCGTGCAGCCCGGCAAGTCCCTGATTTCGATCCAGATGTAGTGAGCGGAGGCATCAGCTTCCGAGGAGAGTTCGATGAGTACAGCAACGCAGATGCAGGAAAACCCACCGCTGAACGCGCCTGAAGGCGACCAGATTGTTTCCGTGCAGACCGGCTTTGCCGGCACGACGGCGCACGGCGTTAAGCTGCCGATCTATATGGACAACCATGCCACCACGCCGATGGACCCGCGTGTACTTGAAATCATGGTGCCCTACTTTACGGGCAAGTTCGGCAATGCAGCAAGCCGCAACCATGGTTTCGGGTGGGATGCGGAGCAGGGCGTGGAGTATGCGCGCGAGCAGATCGCAAAGCTGATCGGCGCGACCGCCAAGGAGATTATTTTTACCTCCGGCGCTACCGAGTCGAACAACCTGGCGATCAAGGGCATTGCAGAGATGTACCGTGAGCGCGGCAACCACATCATCACGCAAGTGACCGAGCACAAGGCCGTGCTCGATACTTGCAAGCGGATGGAAAAGTCCGGCTATCGGGTGACCTATCTGCCGGTGAAAGCCGACGGGCTGATTGACATGGAAGAGTTGAAGGCGGCCATGACCGACAAGACCATCCTGGTCTCGATCATGTTTGCCAACAACGAAATTGGTGTCATCCAGCCGATGGCCGAGATTGGCAAGCTGTGCCATGAGCGCGGCGTCATCTTCCACACGGATGGTGTGCAGGCAGTCGGCAAGATTCCGGTGGATGTGCAGGCATTGAACATCGATGTGTTGAGCATGACCGCGCATAAGCTGTACGGGCCGAAGGGCGTAGGTGCCTTGTACGTGCGCAGGCGTAACCCGCGTGTGCAGATTTCAGAGCAGATCAACGGCGGCGGGCACGAGCGCGGGATGCGGTCGGGCACGCTGAATGTGCCTGGGATCGTCGGCTTCGGCAAGGCGGCTGAGATTGCCTTGGCCGAGATGAAGGCTGAGGGCGATCGGCAGCGTGCACTGCGCGACCGGTTGCAGAAGAAGTTCGAGGATGCGCTTGACTATATTCATGTGAACGGCTCGATGGAGAACCGGCTGCCGGGCAACCTGAACATGAGTTTTGTATACGTCGAGGGCGAGAGCCTGCTGATGGGCATCAACGATATTGCGGTTTCGAGCGGGTCGGCTTGCACCTCTGCGACGCTTGAGCCATCGTATGTATTGAAGGCGCTAGGGCTGGGGGATGATGTAGCGCACTCTTCGATTCGGTTTGGATTGGGGCGGTTCAATACCGAGGCTGAAGTGGATTATGTGGCAGACAAGCTGATTGATGTGGTGCTGAAGCTGCGCGAGTTGTCACCTTTGTATGAGATGGTCAAGGAAGGTATCGATTTGACCAAGATTGAGTGGGCTGCGCACTAGAGGAGAGCTTTCTTTGAAGAGGTTTCTTGTAGAGTCTGGAGCTTGGACTACTTGGGGTGCAATCTGTAACTTGGCAGTCCACAGGCGAATGCATGTAAGTGATTTCGTAGCTGCTCTCATGGTAGGAATATTTTTAGCAGCAATAAGTCCTTCAGTAAATCGCTTTTTCCGTCGATTCAAAATTGCGAGAAGGTTATCAAATAACAGCGATACGTCGCTGACATCACCGAAATAAGGAGAATGACATGGCATACAGCGATAAGGTCGTAGATCACTACAGCAATCCGCGCAATGTAGGCACACTGGATAAGAGCTCGTCTGAGGTTGGAACCGGCTTAGTAGGCGCACCGGAGTGCGGCGATGTCATGCGGTTGCAGATCAAGGTGAACCCGCAGACGCAGGTTATTGAAGAGGCGAAGTTCAAGACGTTTGGCTGCGGCTCGGCCATTGCTTCAAGCTCACTGGCAACAGAGTGGGTCAAGGGCAAGACGATTGCCGAAGCCATGACGATCTCAAATACCGACATTGTGAAGGAGCTGGCGCTGCCGCCGGTGAAGATTCACTGTTCGGTGCTGGCGGAGGACGCGATTCGCGCGGCCATCGGTGACTGGAAGACGAAGAACGGGGTTACAGAGTCAAGTGAAGCTTCTATTCCTGTTATGACCGCATAATAGGAAACTTGGAGTGTAGCCATGGGGTTTGTTGAGGACGCGCGCAAGCTGCTTCAGGATTTTGTAGCACCGAAGCTGCGTGGTATCAACCAACGGCTTGATGACATGATCGCGGGTCTGGAGAAGTCCTTTGCTGAAGTAGAAAGGCTGGCACAGGAACGCGAGCAAGCCTCGGAGAAGCTTGCGGCGGAACGGCAGAATGCTTTGCTCGACCGCATGGAAGCTTTGAAGCGAGAACTCCTTATGGCAGTGGATCTTGCCATTGCTCACCGCAGAATAGAAGAACTTGAAGGTAGGCTGCGGCAGTCCGCAACAGGATCAATGCTCGGGCAGACACCGGCTTAATACCAGAGCGGAAAGAGAATATGAGCACACCGGCAATCCTTCAACCCGACAACCTTGCTGCGACGCAGAAGGGCGTGCAGGTTACCGAGCGTGCCCTTGGGCGTATTCGTGTAGCCATGGCAAAGGAAGGCGTGTCACCGGAGCAAGGCGGCTTGCGCCTCGGCATTCAGGGCGGCGGCTGCTCCGGGCTTTCGTACAATATCCGCTTCGATTCGCAGCCGCGCGAGCGGGACCGGGTATACCAGTTTGACGAGATTCGTATCTTTGTCGATCCCAAGTCGTTTTTGTACCTGCATGGCATGGTGTTGGATTATGAGGAAACGCTAATGAGGCAGGGCTTTAACTTCATCAATCCGCACTCGACGAAATCCTGCGGCTGCGGATCGTCTTTCTCTGCATGAGTGAAATTGAAGCAAGCACGGCTTCTGCATCCGCGCCCACCGGCGCGGATTACTTTTCTGTATTCGAGCTACCGCGCAAGCTCGACCTGGATGAGGCAGCACTTATGCGCGCTTTCTATAAAAAAAGCCGCGAGGTACACCCGGACCGGTTTGCCAACGCAAGTGCTGAAAAACAGCAGTGGAGCCTGGAGCAGACTTCACTGCTGAACGATGCTTACCGCACTTTGAAAGAGCCGATCGCGCGCACAGAGTATTTGCTTCGACTTGAAGGTGTGACAATCGCGGATGAGGCGCGCGGCGGTACCGAAAGTAAAAAGAACATTCCGCCGGAGTTGCTGGCTGAAATGTTTGAACTGAATATGCAGCTTGAAGAAATGCGAGAGAGCGCCGGAACCGGCGACCCGCAATTGCGTACCGACCTTGAACAGGCCCGGGTGCAGTTCAAATTACAATTCGCCGATATTGAAACAGAGATCAAGTGGAATTGGCAGCTATGGGATGGCGTTGCCGATATTGAAGATGAGTGGGAGCAGGCGCTGGCCAAGAAGAATCTTGCAGCCCTGCTCGACAAGCGACGCTACATCCGCAACCTACTCCGGGATGTTGGGGAAGCATTGGGTACGCAGCCTGTGAGTGCGACCAGCTAGACTGAACTTATGGCAAGCGCAGGAAACACAAGCCTCATCACTATCAGCAGCGATGCGGCACCAGCCGGTACAGAACGGATTGTCGGTATCGATCTTGGCACGACAAACTCCCTGGTTGCTTTTATGCAGGGTGATCAGCCGGTGGTAATTCCCGGTGAAGATGGACTGAACCTGGTGCCGTCTGTAGTGGCTTTTCCCGCGGGCGGAGCTCAAAGGGTTGTTGTCGGCAACGCTGCACACAGGTACCTAGGCGAATCGGCGGAGCGTGTAGTGTACTCGGCCAAACGGCTGATGGGCCGAGGTCTGGAAGATGTACAGGACGAGCTGAAGCTGTACCCCTTCAAACTGGCAGCTGATGTGGCACCGGGTGAAGTGCTGCGGTTGCAGGTGGGTGAGCACCAGTACACGCCGCCTGAAATCGGTGCGCAGGTGTTGCGGCAGCTCAAACGCAATGCGGAACGGTATTTTGGCGCGCCGGTGACCAAGGCTGTGGTTACGGTGCCAGCTTACTTCAACGACGCGCAGCGGCAGGCGACCAAGGACGCGGGCCGCATGGCCGGGCTAGACGTGTTGCGGTTGGTGAATGAACCTACTGCTGCTGCGCTGGCATATGGGCTGGACCGTGCCAAGGCAGGCCTGGTGGCTGTATACGATTTTGGCGGCGGTACGTTCGACATTTCCTTGCTGCGTTTACAGGATGGCATCTTTGAGGTTGTTGCGACAGGCGGCGACACGCACCTGGGTGGCGATGACATTGACAACCTGCTGCTGACTATTGCGCTGGACGACATTGCGGGCAGCACCGGCAAGGATGTGCGCGGCCATGCAGAGACGGTACAGGCAGTGCGCAAGGCTGTGACGGAAGCCAAGATTGCGCTTTCGTCACAGGTATCTACCAGGATTGTTGCCGAGCTACCGGGGCAGGAACCGTACACGCGTGAGCTGACGCGCGAACAGCTGGAAGGGCTGATTGCGCCGATTGTGGAGCGGACGCTTGCGCCGGTGCGGCAGGCGCTGGCAGATGCGCGGGTCGGGCCGGAGCAGGTGGACGAAGTAGTGATGGTCGGCGGGTCCACACGTATCCCCCTGGTACAACGGCGAGTCGCAGATGTGTTTGGCCTGGATGCGCGCGGGCGTAAGCTGCATATTGAGTTGAACCCGGATGAGGTGGTGGCGCTGGGGGCGGCGGTGCAGGCGGATATTCTCGCCGGTGGTTCGGCTGCAACGGCAGACATGCTGCTGCTCGATGTGACGCCGTTATCACTGGGCATTGAGGCACTGGGGGGTGTGGTTGCGAAGATCATCCAGCGCAACTCGACGATCCCGGCGAGCGAGACCGAGCACTTTACCACGGGCGTGGATGGACAGACGAATGTTGCGATTCATGTAGTGCAGGGGGAGCGGGAGCTGGCGAAAGACTGCCGGTCGCTGGCGCGCTTTGATTTGAAGGGTGTACCGCCGATGTCGGCCGGGCTGCCGAGGATTGAGGTTAAATTTCTCATCGATGCAAACGGGATTCTGCATGTGTCGGCGCGGGAGCAGCGCTCCGGCAAAGAAGCCGAGATCGAGGTAAAGCCAACCTACGGTTTGACCGATGAACAAGTGGAGACCATGATTCTGGACTCGTTCGACAATGCCGAGGCAGACTTTGAGCAGCGTCAATTGATTGAGGCGCGGGTAGAAGCGGAGGACATCCTGACGCGGGTCGCCAAGGCAAGGACGCATCCGGCGTGGCAGCGGTTGAGCATGGAAGAACATACCGAGATCGGCCTGGTGGTGGATGAGCTGCATATGTTCAAGGAGGGCGATGATCGCATAGCAATCCGGGGCAGCATCGAGGCCTTGGACAGAGCGACACGGCATCTGGCGGAGTTGATGATGGATCAGGCGGTAACCTCGGCAATCGGCGGGGAAACGATGGCATCAGCAGGGGAGAAGCTAGGCGAGGGGCCCAGCTCACCGCACCCGTTTGCGAAAGCCGAAATTGAGTAAGCTATGTATGAAAGAGACAAGGTATGAGTGATCACGGAGTAGAAGAGCAGACGATCGACCTGAGCAAGCCGCCCGCAGAAAACATGGTACGGGTAACCTTTCAGCCGGAGGGCCGCACAGTGGAATTTCCATTTGGGACCATGCCCTATGACCATCATGGTTTACCCATGTCGTTTTTAGACGTTGCGGAAAACTATGGTGTGTTTCTGGACCATGCTTGCGGTGGAGTATGTGCCTGCACCACCTGTCACATCCATGTGAAAAGCGGCGAGCGGGGTTTGAACGAGCCGACGGAAGATGAAATGGACAGAATGGAAAAGGCACCGGGCCTGCAACTGAACTCGCGGCTGGGATGCCAGGCAGTCATTGAAAAGCCGGGTGACTACGTGGTTGAAATTCCTAGCTGGAACAAGAATTACGTGTCTGAGGGTAAACCCCTTACTCTGAGCGAGAGTAAGTAACACTGAGAGTAGCGTTAGGAGTAGCTATGCCGCAGGAGATTATGTGGGCCGATGCTGAAGAGCTTGGTATTCAATTGCAAGAGAAGCATCCGGAGCTCGACCCGTTGAAAGTGCGTTTTACAGAGCTGCACAAGCTGGTGACAGCGCTTAGCGGCTTTGCGGATGATCCGGCAAAGTCAAATGAATCGAAGCTTGAAGCCATCCAGATGGCCTGGTACGAGGAATGGCAGGAAGCACACAAGTAGCTCACTCATCCCAGGAGAAGGCATTGCGGAACAGCTCGACATCCACTTTTTGAATGGGCAAATCTGCTTGTAAATAGATAGAAATCACATCAAATCGAGTAGCTGTGTCAGCAGGTAGCTGGCGAAGGTAGTGCCCGGCAAGCCGCCGTAAGGTCGTGCGCTTATGACTGTCGATTGCAGCCTCAGCCGTTGCCATTCCGCGCTGCGACCGCGTTTTGACCTCTACAAAACATAATGTTTCTCCCTCCCAGGCGACCAGATCCAGGTCGCCTGGAGCACGTCCCGATTGCCAATCATGGGCAATTACGGTAAACCCATGCCGCCGCAAGTAGAACATGGCTACTTCTTCCCCCGCGCGACCGGTCAGCAGGTGCTTGGGAAGAGAGCGCGAAGACCGGCGAGGTAGCCGGTCCAGCAGGGCGAAGCTTGTCTCCCATAAGGAAGCGCGCACATTTTGTGAGAAGAGCATACATGCCGGAAGATAATCTGCCGGAACGTATCTGCCAAGGGTACTTTTGTGCTGAGATTTCCGGTCAGGAGCCGGATTCTGCCTTCTGCTCAACATACTTCTGGATGTGTTCGAAGACATGATCCGGGAACTTCAGGTCTTTGTAGACATTGCAAGCGTCGGGATCGTCCGGATTGGGGCAGATAGGGAACTCCTGCTCTTTTTGCCAGGTCAGAATGCGATCCCGCTTGGGCGGGTTATAGTCCTTGCCTTCCACCTGGCGAATGAGCAGGCTGGCCTGAGCTTCTGAAAAGTCGTGATCCTTGGTCAGCATCGCAAGCAATTCCGATTCATCCAGAAAGTGGCGTGCCACCATGGCAAACGTCAACCGTCCGTAATGACCGATGTCCTTGCCTTCTTCCAGTGCTGCAATCAGGTGGGCCATCATGCTGTTCTTCTGCAACTCTTCCATTGTGAAATCCTTTCGCTTTATATTCTCTTTCGATGCTGAACAGAAGAGGGCTGTTGGCCGATAGTACAAAGCAAAGCCCGCAGAGAAATGCGGGCTTTGCAAGTAATGCTTGTGGAGGTTAGATCGTTGGACGAGCCCGAGTCACAATGAAGCGTGCCGGGATGAGTTGCCCTGTAGTGGCACTCAGCAGCTGCGGGTTGAGCTGCTGGATGTCTGTCAGGCTGCCGGTGTTGATGATGTGGATCAGGTTGTCACCGGAGGTGCTGACGAAAAAGCGCGCCGAGTCGTTACTGAAGACGCCGGCCAAGGGGTCTATTGCACCGGTTGCGAGTTGCAGGTTGGACAAGGTCCCAGCCGTCCCCGGCGTTGCTGAAGGGGTATAGAGAGGCAGGAGGCCGGAACCCGCTGCGGCTGTGTAGGTGATGAAAGCGCGTGAAGAATCAGGCGAGGTAAGCACCTGGTCAATCTGCGTAGGTGTAATGCCTGTGAGGGCGAGCTGCCGGAGAGTGGTCTGGATGCCGAGGGCTCCCGGCGCACTGCCAAGGCCGGGGCAGGCACCGACAGGTGCGATCAGGGAGCTTGTGTCTGTGGTGGGACTGTGCATGATGTCGAAAACCTGAGTCGTGTTGGCACCCAGGATGTGGTTGCCATCAACGGTGGCTGCCAGGTGATCGGCAGAATCACCGGTAACAGTAGCTGCAAGCGGGTTGTAGGTGACCGGATTGGTAGTGACATCCGGACAGAAGGAGCGTGCTGTAACCGCAGTGCCGGTCATGAACACTGCTACGGAAGGCACGGTGACAGCAACGTCAGGCGAACAGAACGGGTCTCCACCGGTGTTGTCGAGCGGACAGCTGACGGTGGCATTGGCACTCGTAAGGGGGTAGGTACTCCAGCCGCTAACTATGTTGTGTACATAGAGTGTGTTGGGCCCGATAACGTAGACATTTTTACCGTCAGGCGAGTAGACCGCATGCGTGGCAAGACCGCCGGTACTGATGACAGAGGACGCGGTAGTGGAAGTGCCGGTTCCAGTAGTGCTGGTCGTATTGACCGCGGATGGCGTGTAGAGGTAAATAACCTGCCGGAGCTGGTCGGCGATAACAACCTGATTGTTCGAGGGGGAGACAGCAAGTACAACGCCGGGTACCGTGACGTCCTGCGTGCTGAGGGTATTGGTGGCGGTACCGTAAATCATCAGCTCGCGGTAGGAGCCGAAATAGAGGCTGGTGCCGGTAGGGTCAAGCACCATGGAGTTGGGCGGGTACGGTAGCAGGACCGGCGAGCCGCCTGTGCCTAAGCTTAGATCAAAGGGGGTGAACTGCTGCGAATCGGGTGAAGCTGCCCAGAGCTGGTAGTTATTTACGCCTTGTGAAACGACGCGGATGGGGTTTGAGACGATGGGCAGCCCGGTGCCGAAGGTTCCCAGGCGATTCAGCGGGGTGGGGTTGCAGTTAAGCCCGGTAGCGGAGCTGGAACTGCTGGAGGCGCTCGTCGTGGAACTGGTGGCGACGCCCGGCTGGCAGATGCCGCTGATCGTAGCGGAACCGGGCAGGGCACCACCGGTGACGTTGCCGGTGCTTGTAACCGAAACTTGCTGGGGCTGGGTAGAGGTGTAATCCGGGCCGTTGCCGGAGAGTGGAGTGATGGTTGTTGTCGTTTTTCCGTCGGGGTTTAGAGAAGTGAGTATGGAGTTAATAGTTTGCGGATTGCCTGCCGTGATGTTGACGATCCCTGTGGCTGCTGCATTGTTGCCGGCGCTGCTCGGCAGAGAAAGCGAGATGGTCTGCGGTGGGCAGGTATAGAAGTAGCCTGCTGCGGAGCTTGTGCCTACAGCGTCACCGCTGGTACCGGCTATGGTGGCCGTAATGACGGTACCGCCCGGCTGGTTGGCGACAGCGGAGCCGTTCGGTGCAGGATTGACGGAGCCTGTACCGGAGCCTGTACCTGTGGGGATGTTGGTGTTGTTGATGGTGATGATTGACGGTGTTTGCGCGGTGTAGCTGATGTTGCCGATTACACCGGGTTCAATCAGGACTCCATCTTGACCGAAGACGGAGGTTTGCTGCACGAACGTGCCCGCAGTACCGGAACCCGGCGCGGCACCTGGAGGAAGAAGCGGAGTACCACTGGGCACGCAGGCAGTCGGAGTAGCGATATTGATTGCGGAAACCTGCGGGTGTACGTAGACGGTAATTGGATTGCTGGCGACTCCCCCTACACTTCCTGTTACAGTGACCGTACCGGAAGTGCTTGGGGGCGAGCACACCGTGTAATCGGGGATGCCACCAGGACTGGTCCGGTTCCAGGTACCGGCGCAAATGGTGCCGGTGGGGCTGATATCGACAAGCTGCAGGTTGGAACTGCCATATGTAGCGGCACCGGTACTAAGCGTGTTGCCCTTGCAGCTGGTGGCTGTGATGGTCCCGATCTGCGTGGACTGACCGTAGCTTAGCGAGATACCGGTGGCAGACTCTGCGGCAGGCAAGCGCACCGCATAGATGTCAGTGATCTTGGGACCGTAACCCGCGTTATTGCAGTATGCGGAAACATTTGTTGTGCAGCCGGTGGTTGAAAGACCTACCGGAAGTGCAATTAAAGGCAAAGCTGCCAGGGTGAAAAACCGCTGCATGAAACCTCCCCGTCTGCCGGAAATGGTGCGCAGACGGTTGTTGCCACTCGCTCACTGAGGATCGTGCCGGAGAAGAGTTGCCCGCTTGGAAAAAGTTTACAGCAATGGTCACGCAGGTTCGAACTGCCGGTGCGGCTCGCGGCCCCTTCATAGCAGGTACTTGTTGTACCTGCCAGGTTGGCTGATGGGGTCTTCGCGTTGCACGGAGCATTGCTTGCGTTCTTGGTGAACGCGTGTTGCTGCTCTTATTTCAGGTACTGATCAAACCAGCGAATGGATCGCTCTAGGACGTCACGCTGGTGCTCCGGGTCAACGAAGCCATGACCCTCATTGGGGTATACAACCAGGCTGGTGGGTACGTTCGCTGCTTTAAGTGCATGCCAGAACTCGAAACTTTGCGGGGCCGGGCATTCGCCGTCGCGGTCGCCCACTACGACCAGCGTCGGCGTAGTGACCTTGTCGATGTAGTTGATGGCCGAGCTTTTGGCGTAGACCGCAGGTTCCTTGTAGACGGTCGCACCGAAAAATGGGGTCATCCATTGGTCGATGGAGTTTTCGCCGTAGTAGGAAAGCCAGTTGGAGATACCGGCACCGGCGACTGCGGCTTTGAATCGGTGCGTTTGCGTGACGCCGAACATGGTCATAAATCCGCCATAGCTCCAGCCGGTGATGCCAAGGCGTGCGTCATCGATTGCCGGGACGTGCTTTTCGACTGCATCCACACCGGCGAGGATGTCGCTGAGATCGCCGTAGCCGAAATCTTTGCGGTTAGCTTGCGTAAAAGCTTCGCCCTCGCCGTAGGACCCACGCGGGTTTGGCTCAAGCACGAAGTAGCCCGAGGCGGCGAGTGGAGCGGCACCGAAGCCGGCTCGGGGCCAGCGCGGTGTAACGGCTGAAGAGGGGCCGCCATGGACCATGACGATGAGGCCATATTTCTTGGCTGGGTCGTAGTTTGCCGGGTACAGCAGCCAGCCTTGCACCTTGAAGTTTTCGTTAGCCCAATTTATGGACTCTGTTTTGCCCCAGGTTGGTTTCTGATTTGTATTGAGGTGGGTGATGTTTGGGAGAGTCGCGGTGCCGAACGTGCCTGCATAGACTTCAGGCGCTGCCTCGTAGCTGGACGCGGCCCAGGCAGCCACCGTACCGTCATGCGACAGCGCGAAGGAGCCTGCCAGTCGCCCGTCGCTGATCGAGTAAGACAAGGTTTGCAGGGGGGTGTCGGTCAGTTGATTGCGAACATCAATGCGTGTACCACCCGGGGCTTTGAAATCAGGTGGGAAGGTAAAGCTGAGCTCGTCTACGCGCTCATGGCCGCCTTCAATTTCGGTAGCTACCAGCTTGCCGCTTGGTAGAAATTGTAGCCACTGCACGGTAGAAGTCGTCCCCTGTGTCCAGTTGACCGGTGGCGCGGAGCCGTTGGAGGGCAGCAGGTACAGGTCGCCGCCGGTTGCGCCCTGGTCGCTCATAAGACCGCCGATAAACGCAATTTTTGAACCATCCGGCGACCAGCGCGGCACGGCAATTTGAAGGCCATGCAGCGAACCCTCAACAGTGTTGGGATCGAGGAGGACCTGGGGCTCGCCACCGCTTGCCGGCTGCGTGTAAAGCTTTGCGATCCACCAGTTGTTCTCACCCGGCGGCGCTGCGGCGACATAGGCAAGCTGCCGCGAGTCGGGCGAGTAGGAAAACTCATAGATGTGGAGGCCGGCTGGGCTGATCGGATCAAGTTTACCGGTCTGCGTGTCGATGCTTGCCACACGCTGCACTTCAAGACCTTCGACGCCGATTTCGCCCGATGGGGGCTTCATGGCGGCAAGTGCGCCGGAAGGCCGGGTAGCACCTTCGACATACAAAATACCCAGAGATTTTCCGTTGGGCGCGTACTCAAGTCCCTTGGCGAAGCCATGGAGAGAGGCGAGTACATGCGGCTTGGCTCCGGCCTCAGCAGTGGTGAGTAGGACCTGAAGGCCATCACCGCAATCTGCAAGCACCGCGAGATGCGCATTGTCAGGCGACCAGGAGAGGCCGCTGATCTGCGGTTTGCCCTGAGTCTTACCGCCTGTGCATAGTGTAACCAGATGCCCGGCACCGGTATTGCCTACAGGAGCTACGGTCAGGCCATCTGGAAGATCCATGGCAAGCAGTTTGCCATCGGGCCGCATGGCTATATTGCCGACTCGTTTTGTTTGGCGTAGCTGCTCCAGCAGGGTGCCTGTTGCCGAGGCAGATCGGGCTTGCGCCTGGGCAAGCTCCGAAGCAGAAAATAGTGCAAGGGCAATCCATAAACCGGTGCGAAGTGAGTAGAGGGCAAAGGGCATGGCATGGATAGTAGCAGTGCAGTCCCGAATAGAAGCGCTTTCAAGGTGCACTTTTGCAATCCGTAGCGAAATTGCTCAGATTGAGAGAGTATTTGCCAGCTTTATGGTTACAGCATTGACGGTCGCTCCCGGTCTTGCTACTCTTAGCTTCTGCGGCATCTTGCGAGCACGTTCATTTTGAACGATATTCTTTCAAGTTGCAGGCAGCTGATTTTGTAGCATTGCATTTGTAGCATCCTGGTCCATCTACCTGTGTTGTAAGCAGCTTGTAGAACCAGATCCGTGATTCAGGGAGAGCAGTACTGAACCGGCATCCATATGTGCCTTCGACACCCGCTACCTTGGTGGGCTATGGGGGACAAGACTTGCGAAACGGAGCCAGGCTTCAACCCCTACTTGCGAGAGTGCGGGAGGAACGCTCGGTCATCGTCGGAGTCGTTCGCTGAAGGTTTGTTTTAACCCTGGTTTCAGGGAGATTGGCCGTGCAGGCGTATTTGCGTGCCGGTGTAAGTTCAAGGCATTTGCGCCCGCGGTTTGTTCGTTTTGTCTTTAGAAGGAGTAGTGTTTTGCCTACATTTAGTCAGTTGGTTCGCAAGGGTCGTACAGCACCGCGGTACAAGACGGCATCGCCTGCCTTGCAGGGTTCACCTCAGCGTCGCGGTGTGTGCACGCGTGTGTATACCCAAACTCCCAAGAAGCCGAACTCCGCTTTACGCAAGGTCGCACGTGTTCGTTTGACGAATGGTATCGAGGTCACGACGTACATCCCAGGTATTGGGCACAACCTGCAAGAGCACTCGATTGTGCTGATTCGCGGTGGGCGTGTGAAGGATTTGCCGGGAGTGCGCTACCACGTAGTGCGTGGAACTCTAGACTCAGTCGGTGTAGCAGGACGCAAGCAGAGTCGTTCCAAGTACGGGGCCAAGCGAGCCAAGGCCGGTGTGCCGGCCGCCGCAGGCAAAAAGAAGTAAGCACCAGATGAGCCGAGCTACTGCACTTTGTGAGTAAAAGTTTTGGCAAATCGGCTATGTAAGGCTGGGCTGTATCCGGCACAAGATTGTTAGTAACAGAACAAAGTAGGAGTGGAACCGATGCCTAGAAAAGGTCATGTAGCAAAGCGGGAAGTGGTACCGGATGCAATCTATCAATCCACACTGGTTACCAAGTTTGTGAATTCGATGATGTGGGGCGGCAAGAAGTCAACCGCGCAAGGTATCTTCTATACGGCTATGACAAACCTTGAGCAGAAGGGCGGCGATGAGGCTCTGAAACTGTTCAAGAAGGCAGTTGAAAACTGCAAGCCGCTGCTTGAAGTCAAAAGCCGCCGTGTAGGCGGTGCCAACTACCAGGTGCCGATTGAAGTGAACCCGGAGCGTCGGACTTCGCTCGCAATTCGCTGGCTGGTGACCTATGGCAGGGCGCGCGGTGAAAAGGGCATGATCGACAAGCTGACAAACGAATTGCTGGATGCGGCTAATGGACGCGGTGCGGCGATGAAGAAGAAGGAAGACATTCATCGCATGGCTGAGGCAAACAAGGCCTTTGCGCATTATCGCTGGTAAGCAAGAAATCTAGTACGACAACAAGCGCCGAGAAGGCGCGAGATGTAAAGAGAGACACCATGGCTC
This sequence comes from uncultured Acidobacteriaceae bacterium, assembly GCA_964236655.1. GTDB lineage: Bacteria > Acidobacteriota > Terriglobia > Terriglobales > Acidobacteriaceae > EB88. The sequence goes on from CAXSFX010000031.1 coordinate 24,656, forward strand.
GTCAAGTACCGTTAAATCGCTGCAGGAACATCGGGATTATGGCGCACATCGACGCCGGTAAGACCACGACAACCGAGCGCATCCTGTTCTACACCGGTATTACGCACCGGATCGGTGAAGTACATGAAGGCACTGCCACCATGGATTACATGGAGCAGGAGCAGGAGCGCGGCATCACCATTACATCCGCTGCAACTACTTGCACCTGGAATAACTACAGGATCAATATCATCGATACCCCGGGTCACGTGGACTTTACTGCAGAGGTAGAGCGTTCATTGCGTGTTCTAGACGGGGCGGTTGCTCTGTTTGATTCTGTTTCTGGTGTGCAGCCGCAATCTGAAACTGTTTGGCGTCAGGGTGACAAGTATAAGGTACCGCGCATCTGCTTTGTGAATAAGATGGACAAGGCCGGTGCCGACTTTGAGTATGTCATTGACACTATTCGCAAGAGGCTGGGTGCCCGTCCTGTAGCAATTCAGATTCCGATTGGGGCCGAGGCGAAGTTTGCTGGTGTTATTGACCTAGTTGAAATGCGAGCAATTGTCTGGCGTGATGAGACCATGGGTGCGGAATATACGGTTGAAGAGATTCCGGCTGCTTTGCTGAAAAAGGCAGAGGCTTTCCGTATGCAGCTGGTTGAGTCTGTCGCCGAAAATGATGATGACATGTTGCACAAATTTCTTGAAGGTGAGACTCCGACAGCAGCCGAGCTCAAGAAATCGTTGCGTAAAGCCACCATTGATATGAAGGTGTTTCCGGTGTTGTGCGGTTCTTCCTTCAAGAACAAGGGTGTGCAGACGCTGCTAGATGCAGTTGTTGACTACCTTCCAAGCCCGTTGGATCTGCCACCGTTAATCGGATTTGATCCATCGGATGCAAGCATTGAGCTAGTACGTAAAACGGAAGATACCTCGCCTTTCTCAGCGCTTGCTTTCAAGCTGATCAACGATCCATTCGGCAAGCTGGCATTTATTCGCCTCTACTCGGGGTACCTTAAGACCGGTGACACAATAACGAACCCGCGTACCGGTAAAACTGAGCGTATCGGGCGATTAGTTAAAATGCACGCGAATAAGCGTGAGGATATCACTGAGATATATGCAGGTGATATCTGCGCGTGTGTCGGCTTGAAAGATATCAAGACCGGTGATACGCTCTGTTCCCCATTTGACCCGGTAGCTCTCAGCGCAATCGACTTTCCGGAGCCTGTCATCTCCGTAGCGATTGAACCGAAGACAAAGGCCGATCAGGAAAAGATGGGCATGGCACTAGCGCGGCTGTCGGATGAAGATCCAACATTCAAGGTGCGCACGGATCATGAGTCTGGGCAGACGATTATCTCGGGCATGGGTGAGTTGCATCTCGAAATCCTGGTGGATCGCATGAAGCGCGAACATAAGGTTGAGGCGAATGTCGGCGAGCCACGTGTGGCATTCCGCGAAACAATCCGCAAGATTGCGGAGGCTGAAGGCAAGTACATTCGGCAGACGGGTGGCTCAGGAAACTATGGGCATGTGCGGATTCGCTTGGAGCCGAATGAGCCTGGTGGTGGTTTTGAGTTCGTCGATGCCATCAAGGGCGGTGTTGTACCCAAGGAGTACATCAAGCCTACGGAGCAGGGAATCCGCGAGGCGCTGCACGGCGGTATTCTGGCCGGGTACGAGATGGTGGATTTCAAGGCAGTGCTCTACGACGGCAGCTACCACGATGTCGATTCCAATGAAATGGCATTCAAAATTGCCGGTTCCATGGCATTCAAGGAAGCCGCACGCAAAGCGAGTCCTGTGTTGCTGGAACCGATGATGGCAGTGGAAGTTACAGTGCCGGAAGAGCATATGGGTACGATCATCGGCGACATCAACTCGCGACGCGGGCGCATCGAAGGCATGGAACATGTCGGTGGTTCCCAGCTGATCAAGGCAATGGTGCCGCTCAAAGAAATGTTCGGTTATGTGAATGACATTCGTTCCAGCACACAAGGTCGTGCCAGCTACTCTATGCAGTTTGCTCGCTACGAAGAAGCGCCGCGCTTTATCTCAGAAGAAATTATTGGGCGCAACCAAGGCGAAAGTCGAAAGTAGTGCAGTAATCGAATTTGGGTCCATCAGGACCGCGACATACAGAATGAATGGGAGCGAGGGGAAGTTATGGGCAAGGAAAAGTTTGACCGGAGCAAGCCGCACGTCAATGT
>CAXSFX010000032.1:0-26773 GCA_964236655.1 uncultured Acidobacteriaceae bacterium
TGCCCACCTAACGCGGCAAGCGACACTGAAACGGATGTGTACAGCGCGGGCAGGTCGTTTTTTATAGCCTTCCAGAGAATCGCATCCTCCGCACGGTAGTACGCATGCCTCAAGATGTCGCTCATTCCGGTGATGTTCTTCCAGTTTGGTCCAGAGCATAGCACGCTCGCCTCATCGCCCAGCCTGTATGCTGCTTCCGCAAGGATTTGCAGCTGTCGTTCCACAGCCGATTTTGTCTTCAGGTCGGCCTGATACTGTTCGTACGTTGCATCACCTACAAAGGCGCGAATCAGAGTAATGCTCTCAAGAATGTCCTCAAAATGAGTCCGAACATCCCTAAAAGGCAAGCACAGCCTCTTGGAGGGCCCGCTTACGCACACGATCTTTCATCCAGTCTGCTGAAGACAGGTCAACAGCAACGCCGAGCAGGTCACTCAATTGATTTTGAAGACCGCTTAGGGAGAGCAAGGAAAGTTGTGCGGAAGGGTCAAACGAGGCAAGTAAATCCACATCGGATTGCGCATTTGCTTCTCCCCGGGCCACGGAGCCGAACAGGTGCAGATGGGCCAGACCGGCTGCCTTCAGCTCCGGCGCATGCTCCTGAAGAATCGCGATGACGGTTTTCTTGTCCATGAACTCCTACAAGCATATTTTCGCTCAAAGCGAGAGAAAGGGACAAGCAAGAACAGGCGAATTGTCAATAGAAAGTAGCTCGCGGCGACCGGTAAGGGTAAGCTAAAGCCACCTGCATGAAGCCAGTCTTCTACGATCCGGAGCGGAAACGCTGGAAGCGCCTGCGGCGCTTTCTCGATGTCACGGCTGTGCTTTCAACCGTGGTGCTGGTGCTGTTCTCAATCGGCGTGCTGCGCAAGCAGTCGCTGCCCGGGCTTGCTTTCAGTGGGGGCCGGCATAACCTTCATGCGTACGTGCCTGCCCCGGAGCGGCTGAAAGGTACTCGACCGGCACGGCGCAAGACGCATCGCCGGCCTTCAGACATTGTGCTGAACCAGGACGAGGGGCTGCGCGCGGCTTTTTACCAGGTCAGCGATGCCCGAGGGTATGCCTCCCTCAAGGCGCACATCCACCAGATCGACCTGCTGTTCCCGGACTGGCTGCACCTGATCTCGCCTGACGGCGACCTGAAAGCAGTTACCACGCTGTACCCGGCGCATTACTACAGCGTGGTAGACAAGGCAGTTGTACATGGCATTGACCCGGAAAATCAGGTAGATCAGGCCATTGCGGCTTCCAAGGAAGATACCGAAGTCTTTCCGATGCTGAACAACTACAACTCCATGACCAACAAGTGGGACGGGGACGTAACGGCGGCCGTGCTGCAGGACCCTGTCGCAAGCCGGCGGCTGCATGTGCAGCTCGACAAGATGCTGTGGGCCAACCCCAAATATCGCGGCATCGCCATGGATCTGGAGTCACTGCCGGAGCCTGCGACGAAAGCGTATGCGCAGTGGCTTACCGAGATTCACCAGGATTTCGCGGCCAAGGGGCTGCGGTTGTACGTCAATGTTCCCTCCGAGTCGAGCCCTGCTGTGATGCACGCCATGGGCGAGGCTACTGACGGCGTAATCCTGATGAACTACGACCAGCACGAGGACACCTCGGAGCCGGGCCCGGTGGCTGCCGAAGACTGGTTTGAGGCAAACCTGGCGCGTGCACTCAAGTACATTCCCAAGCAGAAGCTGCTGTGCGCCATCGGCAACTACGGTTACGACTGGCAGCAGCCGATCGACAGCAAAGGCCGGGTGACCTCAAACAAAATCGAGGGTGCCGACGATGTTTCCGTTCAGGAAGCATGGGACCTGGCAGCGGATGCCAATGCCTCGATCAGTTTGAACGGCGATGAACTGAACCCGCATTTTGCCTACGACGATGATGACGCGCATGTGCGCCACCAGGTATGGTTTCTGGACGGTGTGACCGCGCTGAACGAGATGCGGGCCGCGCGGCAGATGGGGCTGCGAACCTTCGCGCTGTGGAAGCTGGGTTCGGAAGACGGCTCACTATGGTCGGTGTGGGACCATCCTTCCGGCAAGACTGCGCCGGATTTGTTGAAGACGGTGCCGCCGGGCGCAGGCGTTGCCAACAGCGGCCAGGGTGATATCCTGCGGATCACCTCCACGCCGCAGTCGGGCAGGCGCGATGTGTTTCTCGACTCCGGCAACTTTACCGTTACCGATGAAAAGATGGTTGACCTGCCCAAGCCCTTCGGCTTGCAGTATTACGGCTATGACCCGAAAAAGCTGGCGCTGACCTTCGATGACGGGCCTGATCCGACCTGGACCCCACGCGTGCTTGACATATTGAAGAAGTACAAGGTGCATGCCGCGTTCATGGTGATCGGCGAAGAGGCGCAGGAGCATGTGGGCCTGCTGAAGCGTTACCTGCAGGAAGGCCATGAGCTTGGCAACCATACATTTACGCACCCTGATATCTCGCAGATTTCTGACCGGCAGCTGCAGCTGGAGCTGAATGTAAGCGAGCGACTGTTCGGCGCGGAGCTTGGCATTCAACCGCTGTACTTCCGGCCGCCGTACTCCATTGACCAGGAGCCCGATACCAACGATCAGGCATTGCCGGCGTATCGCATCCAGCAAATGGGCTACACCATAATCGGTGACAAGATCGACACGGATGACTGGTCGGAACACCCGAAGAAAACGCCGCAGGAAATCGTCGATCACGTCATCGAGCACATCGAAGCTACCAAAAACAACAGCGATCTGCGCGGGTCCATCATCCTGATGCACGATGGCGGCGGCGACCGCAGCGCCACCGTGGCCGCGCTGCCCCTGCTCATCACGACACTGCGCGCGCGCGGCTACGAGTTTGTACCGGTCAGTGAGCTGATGGGTAAAACACGCGCCGAGGTTATGCCGCCTTTGTCGCAGAAAATGTGGTTCCAGGCACGGATCGACCAGGCCGCCTTCTTCCTGTTTTCATCCCTGGCGCATACCGTGTTGTACGTGTTTGTGGTGGGCGACGTGTTGATGAGCGGACGGCTGATCATCATCGGTATCTGCGCGATTATCGACCGCTTCCGCAAGCGCAAGCTGCCGCCCGGTGAGTACTTGCCCGACATCGCAGTGCTGGTGCCTGCCTACAACGAAGAAACGGTCATTGTGCGCACGGTGCGATCCGTGCTGCGGTCTGACTATCCGCACCTGCGTGTCATTGTGATCGATGACGGCTCGACGGATACCACCTACAACGTGGTTTGCAAGGCATATGCGGATGAAATCGCAAGTGGGCGCGTAACGGTGTTGACCAAGGGAAATGCGGGCAAGGCTGAAGCCCTGAACTACGCCATCGAGCGGCTGCATGAAGAGATTTATGTCGGCATCGACGCCGATACGGTCATTGCCCAGGATGCGGTCTCAAAGCTGGTGGGCCACTTTGCTGACGAGCGCGTGGGCGCTGTCGCAGGCAATGCGAAAGTAGGCAATCGCGTGAACCTGTGGACTCGCTGGCAGGCGCTTGAATACATCACCAGCCAGAACTTTGAGCGGCGTGCGCTCGACCTGTTTGACGTGGTGGTGGTGGTGCCGGGTGCTATCGGGGCGTGGCGCACCGCGGCCGTGCGCAAGGGCGGCTACTACCCGTTGAACACGGTGGCCGAGGATGCTGACCTCACCATGAACCTGCTTGAGCAGAATTACAAAGTTATCTACGAGGATAGTGCGCTCGCCTTTACTGAAGCGCCGGTTACAGCTAGCGGCCTGATGCGGCAGCGATTCCGCTGGTCGTTCGGCATCCTGCAAGCGGTGTTCAAGCACTGGCGGGCAGCGCGTACCAACCGCGCCATGGGCCTGTTCGCGCTGCCCAATATCTTTATTTTTCAGATCTTGCTGCCGCTGGTTTCGCCTTTCATCGACTTGATGTTTGTAGCCGGATTGTTGAGCTACCTGTGGCAACGCTATTTCCACCCGGAGGCGGCCAGCGCGGCTAACTTCGAAAAGCTGCTGGTGTACTTCGTCAGCTTCCTGTTGATTGACTTTGTAACCTCCGCCCTGGCATTTTCGCTGGAGCGCAAGCACCCCAGCAGCAAGGGCGACGGGCTGCTGCTGTTCCACATCTGGCTGCAGCGGTTCTCGTACCGGCAGCTGTTTTCCATCGTGTTGTTCAAGACGCTCAAGCGCGCGATTGACGGACGGCCCTTCAACTGGGACAAGCTGGAGCGCACTGCCAAAATGTCGAAGCAGACAGAAAGCATCACGGCGGGGGATTGAGTGTGAAGTTCTTGCTGCTCTTGCTTTGCATTCCTGTTTGTACGGCAGCACGCGCACAGACGCTGCCGCCTTCCTCTGAGGCAGTTGCCAAGGCCATCGGGATCGAGGGCGACCTCCTTCAGCTTCGAGCGATGCAGCAGACCGGAGAAGGCGGCACCCCGGCAGCAGTCGCCCTGCGGCAAAATATTACCGAGCAAGTGCTACTTGCTTCCTTTGACGTGGATGAAATGCTGGCACGCGTGGACGCGGAGGAGGCGCACGCTGAGGACAGCCGGTATGTGCAGGTGCAGCAGCAGGAGCGTCGCAGCGCGGTGCTCAATATCGCGACGTTTGCCGTCAGCGGAGCACTCGGTACAGTCGGCTCGGCGCTGCAGCTCTCCACCAGCCTGAACCGTGCGGGCAACGCGCTCAATGTGGCCGCAGGGGCTTCAGCCATCACGCTTTCGGTTGTGCAGCTTAAAGCCGCGCATGGCGACAAGCGCTCCTTCCGCTCGCCGTACAACATGTTGGCGCAGATTTTAGGGGTTCCTCCAAATGACTCCAGCCGGTATCCCGCAGTGGTTATGGCCTACCTGCATGCGCCTACGGCAGGGGATGGACAGCTGCCTGACAATATCGCACCTGACCAGTCTCTCCCTGTGGCATGGCACAGGCTGCATCGATTGCAGCAGCCCGGCAGCAAGGATGGTGCAAGCCTCGCAAGCGTTACCAGTGACTTTCCTCAAGGAGAAAAGCTGAGCGCCGATGAACTTGCAAACCGTGAGGCCATGCTGCGCGATCTGCACGGGGCAGTAGCGTTGCTTAAAACGGAGCTGCGCACCATTCTGCTTTCAACAGGCAAGCCCCAGACAGTGTCTGCGCGTTAATCAAGGCTGCGGGAACAGGCGAGCTTTGCGGTAGGCTTGCGCCATGATTGTTCGTTGTTTCTTTCTTGTATGCCTGTTTTTGATTGCAAACGGTACATGGGCTCAAACGGCTGTGAAGCATCGGCCAGTAGCACCACACGCCGCGGCAGCCGTCGCAGAGGCAAGCCGTTTTCGCGGCACCTATGGCCCATACCGTGCCAATAACGACCTGCTCTCGTACAAGTTGCACGTGCGCGTGGACCCGATTGCCAAATCGATTCGCGGCGACAACCGGATTCGCTTCCGCATGCTGGTGCCGGGTCAGCGTATCCAGATCGACCTGTACCCGGACCTAGCCGTCGACAAGATCACCATGGACGGCAAGCCGCTCCAATACACGCGCACTCTCGGCGCAGTGTACATCGATTTTCCCCAGCCGCTTGAAACCGGCAGCGAGTACACGATTGACTTTTTCTACTCAGGCCATCCAAAGCCGGTAGGTCGCTTCGGCGGCATCACCTTCGGGCAGGACCCGGCCGGCAATCCATGGATCGTGACCTCTTGCGAGGATGACGGTTCGAGCATCTGGTGGCCCAGCAAGGACCAGTGGCGCGACGAAGCGCAGGAGGGTACCGACATCTCCGTCGAAGCACCGACCGGGCTCACCGATGCGTCCAACGGCAAGTTTGTCGCGAGCACCGATCTCGGCGACGGTTACACGCGCTGGGACTGGCATGTAAGTTACCCGATCAACAGCTATGACGTATCGCTCAACATCGGCAAGTACGCGCACTGGAGCGACACCTACAGCGGCGTGCCTGTGGATTTTTACGCGCTGCCCGCCGACCTTGAAAAAGCCAGGACGCAGTTCGCGCAGTCCAAGGGCATGCTCGATGCCTTTCAGCACTATTTCGGCGAGTACCCTTTTATCCGTGACGGTTACAAGCTGATCGAGGTGCCCTACACAGGCATGGAGCACCAGAGTGCCGTGACCTACGGCAACCACTTCACCAACGGCTACTACGGGCGCGACTGGACCGGCGTGGGCATCAGCATGAAATTCGACTTCATCATCATCCATGAGAGCGGGCATGAGTGGTTCGGCAACGCGATTACAGCGCGCGACACCTCCGATATGTGGATTCATGAAGGCTGGGACACGTATGCCGAAACCCTGTACGTGGAGCACTTCTACGGCAAGGATGATGCGATCCGGTATGTGAACGGGCTCAAGCCGAAGGTCAAAAACCAGGCACCCATCATCACGGAGCATGATGCAAATCAGCAGCCCAACCAGGATCAGTACTTTAAGGGAGCACTATTCCTGAATACGCTGCGCAGCGTCATTGATGACGACCCAAAGTGGCTTGCGCTGATCCATGACTACTACCAGCAGTTCAAGTACAAAACGATCCTCACCGAGGATGTAGTCGCGTTCTTCAACCAGCACACAGGCATGGACCTGACACCCGAGTTCAACCAGTATCTACGCCATGCGGCATTGCCGGTGCTGGAATTGCGCCATGACCCGGCGAGTGGCCGAGTGTCCTACCGCTGGCAGGTGGATGAAGCGGAGTTCCGCATGCCGGTGCGGGTGGGTACACCGGGGCAGTGGCAGGTAATTACGCCCACGGTGGATTGGGAGGTAATGCCGGATACCATGACAGCGGATGAATTTGCAAAATTCCAGGTAGCGATGGATCTGTATTACATCAACGTCAGCAAATCCTAGAGGCGCGTGTATGTAGGATTATGCTGTTTCAAACTCGCTCAATCACTTGGTTATCGAGAAAGGACCTGTGCAAGTATGTACTGCTCCAAACTCATTCAAAGACTGTGTCATCCTGAGCGAAAATTGATGCGCACGCATCAGTGGCGGTCAAAAGATTTGCTATTTGCGAGCGGCAGCACAAAATTCGAGTTCCGTCTGGAAGCACGCTTGGTCCGCTTTCGCTACCTGTTTTTACAGATTTGCTTCGGCACCTGCCTTTGTTTCGTTTTTGCCTTGGGTGGCGGAAGCATGGCGCAAGGGCAGGTCCTTGCAATCTCTCCGGGGACTCTTCTCAGTGACGAACCGCCGAAGATTCGCGTTCTCGGCTTGACGCCGAAACAGGAAATTACCCTACAGGCGGAGCTTGTCGATGGAGCGGGGCAGCGCTGGAGCTCGGCGGCAGAATTTCTTGCAAATGAGCAGGGGGTTGTTGACCTCACCGCCCAAGCTCCTCTTGCTGGATCGTACCGGGGCATATCTCCCGCAGGATTAATCTGGTCTATGCTGCCTGAGGAGAAAGGCCCTCAGGCTTACCAATCGCCTCACGATCTCGGCTCACAGCTGATTGAACTTCATGTGCTTGCAGGTGGGAGACAGCTGGCGAATGGTCAGCTCGTACAGGACGCCTTGAGTCCCGGCATCAAGCAGGTGCGGCTCACCGGCCAGCTGCATGGGACACTCTTCCTTCCTCCCGGGGTGGAACGTCATCCCGCAGTATTGGTCTTAGGCGGCTCCGAGGGCGGCGTGCCGATGCGAAGGGCAGCCTGGCTTGCTTCCCACGGGTATGTCAGCTTGGCACTCGCTTATTTTCACTACGAAAATTTACCGGAAAGCCTGCAACTCATTCCTCTAGAGTATTTCGGCCAGGCAATTGGATTCCTTCTTCAGAGACAAGAGGTTCTGCCGGGACAACTTGCCGTAGTCGGCACATCAAGGGGAGGTGAGCTTGCGTTACAGCTGGGATCCATGTACCCGCAGCTACACAGCATCGTTGCATACGTCCCAAGCAATGTGCGCGGCCAGGGCTGCTGCAGTCGGGGGGTGGGTCCGGCATGGACATGGAAGGGGCAGCCGCTTGCCTACGTGCGGCAGGGTGAAGGCCAGGGTATAGCTTCTGATCAGCACGCGTTGATCGAGGTAGAGCGTGCGCACGGCAACGTTCTTCTGATTTCAGGGCGGGACGACAACATCTGGCCTTCCTACTCGATGGCGGACTTGATTATGCATCGTCTGCAGCAAAGCCGATTTCCTTATCGTTTCGAGCACTTCACGTATGCGCATGCGGGTCATCGCGCCGGAGCGCCCGCGCTTACGCCCGCCTGGACGGGAGAAATTGAGCACCCGATCAGTGGACGGCGTACGCGGTATGGAGGAACGCCGGAAGGCAATGCCGCATCGACACTCGATGCCGACCCAAAAGTGCTAGCATTTTTGCAGCAAAGCTTTGCGTCCGAGTAAGACGATTCTGAGAGCACTCACACACTCCCGCGAACTAGCCGGCCCAGGTACTAAATTCTTTCCATACGCATTTTCCAAGCCTTACTCCAGCACCAGCTCCGCATCGGCACGACCAGTGCCTGTCAGCACAACGGCAGCCACCAGGATCAACCCGCCGCCGATCCAGGCGAGCGGCCCGAGCGTATCGCCCAGCAGCCACACGCCAAGCGCCGAGCCGAGCGCAGGCTCAATATTAAGAAACACCGCGGCCCGCGAGGCGGGCACATGCCGCATGCCCCAGTTCCACAGCAAGCTGGTGGCGGCTGTGCACAGCACACCGCTCGCGGCAAGCGACCACCATGCGGCTACGGGCACGCCGCGTACCGGCGGCAGCCCGTCTTTCAGCAGCACCCATACAGCCAGCATTGCGGTGCCGGTCAGCAACCCCCACGCGGTGACCTGTAGAGCCGAGTGCCGCCGCACCAGGGACTTGTTCAGCAGCAACCAGGCAAGTGAGATCGTCAGCGAGAACACGATCAGCAAATCTCCCTTCATGGAAGGACCATGCCCGGTCACCTGCCGGGTTCCGCTCAGCGCAATCAGCGCCACCCCGGCGCTTGAGCCTGCAATAGCCAGCCAGCCGGGAAGCGGCAGCCGTTCTCCGGCGAACAGTGTCGCCCCCAGTGCCAGGATGCCCGGCATGGTGCCCACCATAAGCGCCGCATGCGAAACCGTGGTGAGCGACAAGCCGTAGAACTGCAGGAGGAACTGCACAGGTACGCCAAGCAGGGAGGCGAGCAGCAGCAGCAACCACTCGCGGCGCGACATGCGCAGGGGCCGCATCGCAGGCAGCAATGCCAGGCAGCCGAACAGGAAGCGGTACAGCACCATGTGGTCGCTGCCCATGGAGCGTAGTGCGATTTTACCGAATAGGAATCCGGTGCTCCACAGCGCACCTGCCAGCGCGCAGGCCCCGTATCCTAATGCGCTATAGGACCGAACCGTTTGTGCCTTTTGCGCCGTCATAGACCTTCCCGTTCAAGGAAGAGCTCTAAAATCGGGCGATGCGTTCTTCCGCCTCCCTGCGCACCCTCCGTCTCATTCACCTGTACCTGGGTGTTTTCGTCGCGCCCGCGTTGATATTCTTCGCGTTTACCGGCGCACTGCAAACCTTCAGCCTGCACGAGAGCAGCCGGGGCAGCACGTACATTCCACCCCGCTGGGCTGTAGTTATCGCTCAAATTCATAAGAAACAGATCGCGGTTGTACCCGAGCGCAAACCGGCTCCCAACCGTCCAGCCCAGGGCAAAGTGTTGCCCATGTCGGTAGAGGGTGCTGCCCCGCCGTACAGTGCAGGCAATGCCGCCGCGCGCCCGGCCTCCGCAGCAGCGTCTTCCGTGCCCGCAAGTCCTCAGCTCAAACACCATCCGCTCCCGCTCAAAATCTTCTTTCTGCTGGTCTGCATCCTGCTGGTCACCTCTACCCTGACGGGTATTGCCATGGCCTACAAGTACAAACGCGGTCCCCTGGTGATCGCCGGCCTTCTGCTTGCGGGCATTGTGATTCCCCTGGTTCTCATTGCTGTCTAGCGCTTCCTCACTAGAATGCCTTCTTCAATGTCGCATAGGCGCGTTGGCGCAGCCGTGATAGCTTGAGCGAATGATTTGGAACTGGAGGCAACAATGCCCAAGCGGCTAGCACTGACTGAGAAGATACTAGACCGCAAGGCAGCCAGGGGATTGACGTGGAAGGCAATTGCAGAAGGGGTAAGCGAGGGCTCGCCCGTATATGTAACAGCGGCGTTGCTGGGGCAGATGACGCTGAGTCGCGGAGAAGCTGAGAAAGCCGCTACGCTGCTGGGACTGGCACCGGAAGAAGCTACCATGCTGACGGAGCCGCCCTTTCGCGGTTCGCTTGAAAGCCTGCCGCCCACCGACCCGCTGCTTTACCGCTTTTACGAGCTTCTGCAGGTGTACGGCACCACCTGGAAGGCACTGATCCATGAGGAGTTCGGCGACGGCATCATGTCGGCCATCGATTTCCACATGGACCTCGAACGCGAGCCGGACCCGAAAGGCGACCGGGTCAAGCTCACGCTGTCGGGCAAGTTTCTGCCGTACCGGCGGTACTAGAGATCACCAGACTGAGCAACGCGTAGCCGGTGCCATGGCCTGGCCGGTTTTGCAGCTGAACGCTTTCTGAAACTCCGGCAGGTTCTGCACTACGCCGTTCACGCGGTAGTTCTCAGGCGAGTGCGGGTCGCTCTGCACCTGCGTTCGCAAAGCCTCCGGGCGGTGGCTTTCGCACCAGCCCTGGCCATAGCCGGCGAAGAACTGCTGCGGGGGTGTAAGGCCGCCATACTCGGCGGTGCCGGGGATAGTAAGGTCCGTTTGATTCTTGGCCGCGCGGTTCTCATAAGCGAGGTATGCCAGGCGCAAACCGCCCAGGTCCGCCAGATTTTCACCCAGTGTCAGCTGCCCATTTACGTGCACATCGTCTACCGCCACAAACTTGTTGTACTCGTTGACTACGCAGGCCGAGCGCTCCGTAAACTCCTTCGCGTCTTCCTTGGTCCACCAGTTGCGAAGGTTACCGTGCGCGTCAAACTGCCGCCCTTCGTCGTCGAAGCCGTGCGTCAGTTCGTGGCCGATTACGCCGCCTGCATCGCCGTAGTTGACCGCGTCGTTCTGGCTGCCGTCAAAGTAGGGCGGCTGCAGGATGCCCGCAGGGAAGTTCACGTCGTTGAGCTGCGGGCTGTAGTAGGCGTTTACGGTGGGCGGGCTCATCTGCCACTCGCCGCGATCTACCGGCTTGCCGATCTTGGCAAGGTCGCGCCGCTCGTTGAATGCCGCGGCGCGCGAGGCATTGCCCAAGGCGTCATTGCGGGCAATCGTGAGAGAAGAGTAGTCACGCCACATATCCGGGTAGCCGATTTTGTTGGCAACCGTGTGCAGCTTCACCTGGGCTTGGGCCTTGGTAGCCGGGCTCATCCAGCTCAGCCGGTCAATGTCGCGGCCCATGGAGGCTTCAATGTCACGAGCCAGGGTGAGCGTTCGCGCTTTATCTTCCGGCGTAAAGCGCTGGGCCACAAACACGCGGCCAAGCGCCTCGCCCAGGTCGCCGTCCACGCGGGCCACGCAACGCTTCCAGCGTGGCAGCTGCTCCGGCTGGCCGCGCAGCGCCTTGCCGTAAAAGGAGAAATCCTCGGCATCAAGCGCAGCCGGCACGGCAGTAGAAGGTGCGCGGCGCAGCACTGTCCAGCGCAGGTATGCCTTGATGTCGTCGAGCGAAGCCGTTTTGAGCAGGTCGCTAAGTGAGAGGAAGTAGACCGGTTCGGCCACGTTCAGGGAGCTGATCGTGGGTGAGTCCACGGCGCGCAGGTACGCCGGGAACTGGATGACCTGCGAGTTGGCCGCCAGCTGCGCCAGTGGGGTTGGGTGGTACAGCCGGGCGGGATCGCGCATTTCCACAAGCGACAGCGACCCCGCCGCCATGGCTGTTTCCAGGCGCAGCGTCGCGGCGGCATCTTTCATGGCTTGCGGCTGCGTTTCACCGGCCAGCACAAAAACGCGCTCGATATGCTGCCGGTAGGTCTCACGCAGAGAAGCTGAGGCCGCATCGGTACGGTCGTAAAAGCCCTTTTCAGGCAGGCCAAGCTGCGGTTGGGAAACAGCGGCGATCTGTTGGCTAGCATCGTGGAAGTCCTGCTCGGAGCCGTAATCGAACAGTGCTGCGTTGCCATGCGCCTGCATCTGCGCAAGTAGCACGGTAAGTCCCTGTTTGCCTGCAAGCGCGTTGATGGGGGCGAGCTGCGCCAGCAACGGGGCCATGCCTGCCGCGTCAATTGCCTGCACATCGCTGCAGGCGGCATATTCGTCGCCGATCTTCTGCTCATCGTGGGCGCGGCTAGATCCTCCGGCAGCGGCGGTCTCAAGGATTGCTTTCAGAACGAGGTCATTCTGCTCGCTCAGTTCTGTGTCCCGGCCCCAGCTGGCGCGGTCATTGGGAATGGGGTTTGCTTTCGTCCAGCCGCCGCAGCTGTACCGGTAAAAGTCTTCGCAGGGGTTCGCCGTGGTATCGAGCAGCGCAGGGTCGAAAGCGTGCAACACCTTGGCAGGCGGGTTGGCGACGGATGACGAGGCTTGGGTCGGAGTCGTTTTTTGGGCCCACAGTGCGGGAGCAGCGGCAAGCAGGGCCGCACCGGCTGAAACGAAGATGCGCAATGGAAAGTAACCGACAGGTGCGACTGAGAATCTCATAGGGTGAGCAACAGTTCCAATGGTCTTTGTGTTGCTAATGGTATGCGATGAAGCCTCAAGAGCAAACATATGGCCGCAAGCCGTCGCGCGGCTCCCCAAACCGGCTTGCCCCAGTTGATACCAGTATCTCTGCGCTCTGTTGCACAATGGAGAAGATGATGCCAACCCAGAGATCGGAGCGCTGGCTGGTAGCCTTGGTACTGGGTGCTGCGGCTACAGGCGTGGCTGCCGGACCCGCGACGTCGCCGGTTCCGGCCTCTCGCATCATGGTGGAGCCGCTGGGCTTTGTGCCGCCTGCTGCGTTTTTCACACCCTACCGCATCCCTTCAGCCACACTTGATTTTCTGGATGACACGCATCTGCTCTTCACCTTCCACATAGCCAAGCTGATGCGGCGTGAGAAGGATGATCCGGCAGAGGATCAGGACCAGTTAATTCGCGCAGTAGTGTTGGGCGTGCCCGCAGGCAAGATTGAATCCGAAGGCACCTGGCGCATGCACGACCGTGATCGTTACTTATGGATGCTGCGCGACGGGCACTTCCTGATGCGGCAACGCAACACGTTGTACATCGGTGATAAGTCGCTGGGGTTGAGTACCTGGCTGCACCCGGAAGGCAAGTTGGCCACAGTCCAGCTATCGCCGGATGCAAGTACGCTGGTGGCCCAGTTCGCCAAGGAGAAAAAACTCTACGACGAGGACGGGAACCGCGTGGATGCCGGTCCGACCCTGGGGGATGACGCGCCCCGCTTTTCAGAGCGCTCCAGCGAGTACAGCATGATTGTGGTGGACACGCACGAGCACTCTGCCAAGCGGGCCGGTACACTGCGCCACCCGGTGGTGCTGCCCATGGTTGAGGGCGGCTACCTGGGTGTGCAGCAGGGCAGCGGCAAGGAGTGGCAGGTGTCCCTGAACTCCTTTGACGGCGAGCACCGCGTGGTCACCAAGGTAGTAAGCCCTTGCCAACCGACTGTGGAACCGGTAAGCCAGCATGCGTTTTTGATACGGAGCTGCCTGCCGTTCTCTTCAGACCACCTGGTGGATGCATTCGACATGAACGGCAACAAGTTGTGGGAGCAGGTGTGGCAGTCGCGCTTTGCCTGGGGTAACTTCAGCTACAGCCTCGCCGAAAACCGCTTCGCGTACAGTTCCGTCGAGGTCAATCACAGCCTGGCTCCACTGGACCCAATCGACCAGGCGTCCATTCTGGGGCAGCCGGTGGGTGTGTTCAATGTGCAAACCGGCAAGCCGGAAGTGGTTATGGATGCCAGTCCCATTTTGACCGCGGGGAACAATTTCGCTCTTTCCCCCGACGGGGAGACCTTTGCCGTGTTGCGCGCCGGTGCGATTGAGATTTACAACCTTCGTGCCAATGCACCGGCTGCAAAGGTTGCGGCGACCAGTGCAGGCCCAAATGCTGCTCCCAGCGCGGTTTTAGGCGGGGCAAGCGCACCGGCGCAGCCTTGAGGCCTCAATGACAAGGCAATATGTCGCGCCGCTGCTGGCGCTTTCCGCTGTGACTGTTGCGTTTTTCTTCACGCGGCACCGTCCGTTAAGTCCAAGGATAGCCATGGGTCTGCGGCTCGCCGTAGCTGCGCCGCTGGTCGGCTCGGGATTGTTGCACCTGGCGCGGCCTGGCATGTTTGTAGCCTTGCTGCCGCCGCCGTTTCCGCAGAAGGCATGGCTTATCGTGGCGACCGGCATCCCGGAGCTGCTCGGTGCCATCGGGTTGTTTGTGCCGCAAACCCGGAAGGCTGCTGCCGTGTGCCTGTCCGTACTCATGATTGCCATCACCCCGGCAAATATCTACGTTGCCGGGCAAACCATATCCGGCATTCCCATGCCGAGCATCCCTGTACGCACTACCATGCAGGCCATCTACATCCTGCTGCTGCTCATTACCGGCTGGGGTAGGCCACAGTTCAGGCATGGGAATGTGACTTTCGATAGTGCCAAAGAGTCATAGCATCCTTGACCTTGCAGCCGCATCGTTAGACAATCAGGCGCAACCGTACATAAATACCAATTCTTTTATGCTGCCTTCTCCCCGAATCAGCCCGCGCGAACGTGTCGTGCTGCTGGCCATTATCGAGGCGTACATCGCTACCGGTGAGCCGGTAGCTTCGCAGACGCTCGCCCGCATCTGGGCGCACAAGGAAGGGATGAGCTCGGCCACCATCCGCAATGTCATGGCGACGCTCGGCGAATCGGGCCTGCTCGACCAGGCGCACTCCTCTGCCGGGCGTATCCCCACGCCGCTTGCTTTTCGGTTTTACGTGGAGCAGTTGGGCAACCGCGAGGTCACTGAGATTTCGCGCGAACGTCGCGCGGAAATTGAAGACAGCTTTAGCGGCGTTTCCTCCGCACAGCAGTTTCTGGAGCGTACTTCGCAAGTATTGGCTTCTATTTCCAGCGGCCTGGGCATTGCCTTGTTTGCGGCAAGTGAGACGCACTCACTCGAACACATCCACTTTACGCGGCTGGCAGCCGGGCGCGTACTGGCAGTGCTGGTGACCACCTCCGGCGTGGTGCTGGACCGGGTACTGCAGCTGCCGCGCGACATGGGCTCAGGCGAGCTCGACGCCGGCGGAAGGTACCTGAATGAAAACTTTCGCAGTTGGCAAATGGATCGTATTCGCACCGAACTCGCCTCGCGCATGGCTGAAGAGCAAAGCGCCTGTGACCGCCTGCTGCGCACTGTTGAAGAGTTATGCCACGGCGGTGCGCTGGAGCACTCCGCAGGCGAAAACACCGTTTTCATCGGCGGTGTGAGCAATCTGCTTTCGAGCGAAATGGACCGCACCATGCTGCGGCAGATGCTGGCCGCGCTTGAAGAAAAGCAGCGGCTCGTGGCGCTCCTAAGTGCTTACGTGGA
Organism: uncultured Acidobacteriaceae bacterium; assembly: GCA_964236655.1. GTDB lineage: Bacteria > Acidobacteriota > Terriglobia > Terriglobales > Acidobacteriaceae > EB88. The sequence goes on from CAXSFX010000032.1 coordinate 15,431, forward strand.
CGCGCGGCAGCAAACGGTTCGCGTAGTGGTCGGCCTGGAAACGGACCTGCCGGACTTGCCGGAGCTGCGCAATTTTGTGTTGATCGGCGCACCGGCCCGGCTGGGGCATGACCACTCCGGCGCACTGGCCGTTATTGCACCCACCCGCGTCGAGTATGGCCGAACCATGGATGCCGTTGCATTTATCGCGCAGCTTTCCGAGCGCATCCTGCAGCTGCCGCAGCCCTAACCGCAAAACATGGGAAAATAAAGTATGCGCCCCACAATCCAGGACCGTATCCGCGAACAGTTCGACCGGCTGCGCGGCACTCCCGGCGCAGCGGAGACCGAGGAAGACACAATGAGCCAGACACGACCCGAAACATCAGAAGAATTGCTTGAAAGCATCCAGAACACCGACCCCATGAGCGACCCGGCAGATGCCGTAACCACCGGCGTAGAAGGTAACGAGCGTACTGCAGGCCCCATAAGCCCAAGCGAAATGATCGACGAAGAAGCCGACCGCCTGCGCGCCGAGCGTGACGGTCTGGTGGATCGCCTGGCGCGCCTGCAAGCCGAGTTTGAGAACGCTCGTCGCCGTGCCGATCGTGAACGCGGCGAGTTCCGCGAGTACGCGACGGGCAGTGCAGTGGAACACTTTTTGCCTGTGCTCGACAACTTCCAGCTCGCGCTCAAAAGCAATGGCACCCTAGAGCAGCTGCGCGGCGGCGTTGAGCTAATCGCCAAGCAGATGGAAGAAGCACTGCGTTCGTTGAATGTTGTGCCGGTTGAGACTGTAGGTACACAGTTTGATCCGCGCTTCCATGAAGCATTGGGCAATGTGGAAAGCGCGGAATTGCCGGACGGGCAAGTGTTTGATGAAGTCCGACGCGGGTACCGTATACGGGAGAGGCTGCTGCGGCCGGCCCTGGTACGCATTGTTTCGAACTCGCAGCAGAAGGGGGCATAGATCCTTTGCCCGCGACCAAACTCGACTATTACGAAACCCTTAGTGTGTCTCGCACCGCATCCGACGGCGAGCTGAAGACTGCCTACCGCAAGCTGGCTATGCAGTACCACCCGGATCGCAACCCGGGCAATGCGGCTGCTGAAGAGAAGTTCAAGCAATGTTCTGAGGCGTACGGGGTGCTGAGCGACGCTGAAAAGCGCGCCGCATATGACCGTTACGGCCATGCCGGGGTCAGCGGCCCAGGTGCCGGTGCAGCTGGAAACCCGTTTGCAAACGCGCAAGATCTTGGCGACATCTTCGGGGACATTTTCGGCGAAATGTTCGGCGGACAGGCAGCGCGGGGTGGGCGTGGTTCTCGCGCGCAACGCGGGCGCGACCTGCGTTATGACCAGACTATCGACTTTTCTGAAGCAGTATTCGGGAAAGAAGTCGAAGTCACGGTCAAGCGCATGGAGCTGTGCGAGGTTTGCACCGGTACCGGTACTCGCTCTAATAAAGGACCGGCCACGTGCCAGCAATGCGGAGGCCGGGGGCAAGTGCGCTTTCAGCAAGGCTTTTTTGCCGTGGCACGCACCTGCACCGGCTGCGGCGGTACCGGCCAGGTCATTACGGACCCATGCCCCACCTGCCATGGCGACGGCCGGGTAGAGAAAAAGCACACGGTTCGGGTCAGCATCCCGGCAGGTGTAGAAGAAGGCACTCGCATCCGCTACGGCGGCGGCGGTGATGCAGGTCGGTTCGGCGGTCCCGCGGGCGATCTCTATATTGTGCTGACGGTCAAGCCGCATCCGTTCTTTGAGCGTGATGAGAATCACCTGCACTGCGTAGTACCGGTTTCATTTACGCAGGCTGCGCTGGGCGATGACATTACGATTCCAACACTTGAAGGTGAGACGCGGCTGAAGGTGCCCGAAGGTACGCAGAGCGGCAAGGAGTTCCGGCTGCGCGGCAAGGGTGTGCCGTACCTGAACGAACATGGCCGGGGCGACCTGATCGTTGAGATTCAGGTGCAGACGCCGCAAAAACTGACCCGCGAGCAGAAGGACCTGCTGCGTCAGTTGGGGGAGGGTATCGTGATGGAGAACGCGCCGACTTCGCGGTCTCTGCTGGCAAAGTTGAAGGAAATGTTGTCGTAGAAGCTTTGCTTTTGGGGAGCCGGTTATGACGTGGAGCGGAAAAGTTACTCTCGCATTTGCCGGAAGCCTGATTCTTTTAGGAATCGGTTCCGCTCTTGCGTATCTTGCGCCGATCGTTGTGACCAGCCGCTCCCATCAGGCTTCTGTTTTCTTTTCTTCAACTGGCCCATTCTGCTTAATAATGGCACTAAGCGCGGGTGGACTAAGCTGTTGGCACAAGAAGCAGAAACGGGCAAACCTAAAGAAGTTGCGATACTCTGGCAGGAAGGCGAGACTTTTATGAGTGAAAATGTACTCCAGACAGTACAGCAGCTCGTGCAGGACGTTATTGCACCTGATGTTCGTGAATTGAAAGTACGCATGGCTACTGTCGAGAAACAGATTGAGCAGCTTGAAAAGCACATGGATATGCGCTTTGAATTGTTCGAGCGCAAGACTGACGCGCAGTTCAAAGCTCAAAGCGAGAAGACTGACGCTCAATTCAAAGCTCAAAGCGAGAAGACTGACGCGCAGTTCAAAGCAGTGGATGCTCAGTTCAAAGCTCAAAGTGAGAAGACTGACGCACAATTTAAAGCAGTAGACGCGCAATTGAAAGCGCAGGGCGAGAAGAGCGATGCACAGTTCAAGATGCTGTTGGCTGCAATTAACGAGTCACGCGCACAGGCGGAACTCACAAACATGCGCGTTATTACCAGCCTGAGTGAGCGTGTAGCTGTGCTTGAGTCGCAGCGCCACTAACAGGCTCATCCCAACAGGGTAGATGCAGCAAGCGCAATCCCGGCAATGACCGCTGTCTCTGCACGCAGGATTCTAGGCCCTAGACTTACAGCCTGCCAGCTACTTTTTGCGAATACCTGCTCCTCTTCAGAAGTCCATCCGCCTTCCGGTCCAACTGCCACGGAAATTCCGCTCCCGTCTGCGCTTAGCAGGGCATCGCGCATCAGCACGATACGTTCGTTCTCTGCCAGTAAGAATTTGCTGCCTGTGCATGGCTCCGCAAGCGCTTTTTGTAGTGAAATCGGATCTGCCACTACCGGCACATCCACACGGCGTGACTGCCTGGCTGCCTCCCCTGCGATGCGACGCCAACGTTCTACGCGCGCAGGTGCGGCTTGTGCAAGGTGCTTTTCCGTGCGCTGTGCGATCACCGGCACCATGCGGCTTACTCCCAATTCCGTGGCTTTTTCAATAGCCCACTCCAACCGGTCGAACTTGAACACGGCCATCAGCAGCGTGAGCGGCAGCGCCGCTTCCATAGGGAGCTCACTTTCAAGCAGGAAATCCACTCGCTCTTCAGTGACACGCGCAATCGTAGCGGTCCAAACATGCTCTCCGGCAACAACTTCGTAGCGCGTTCCGGGTGTACCACGCAGTACCCGCGCCAGGTGCAGTGCTTGCGCTCCAAGCAGGGCTGCGGTGGTCCCGCTCCACTCATCTGCGATCCAGCGCCTTCGTGCCATGGCTCCATTCTTTCGCGTGACTTGCGCGCAAGACAAAGGGGACACCGATTGCATGTCCCCTTTACCTTGACTGCTGCAGTTACTTCTTTTTTGGTGTTGCTTTCTCGGTCGCGGCCTTTTTCGCCGCGGGCTTCTTGGTTTCTGCCTTCTTTGATGTCGCTGCCATGGTTGCTGTTCTCCCTTGTTCCCGCAGCGCTGCACTGCAGTTACCGCAAGATATAAAGTCGGGAAAATTGCCTGTCAAGAGAAAAGAAGAAGTTTCCGTAACGTTCTGTGTACAACACGTCCCAAAAGCGAAATCAACATTCAATCGTGTTCAATGCAAGCCCGGCAAGCGAAGTTTCCTTGTAGCGAGACTGCATGTCAAGCCCGGTAAGGTACATGGTCCGGATCACCTGGTCGAGTGAAACCTTGTGCCCGTCACCCTCGTGCATGGAGATGCGGCATGCCTGCACGGCCTTGACTGCACCCATCGCATTGCGCTCAATACACGGGATCTGCACCAGGCCTCCGATGGGGTCGCAGGTCATGCCCAGATTGTGCTCCATGCCAATTTCAGCAGCGTGCTCAATCTGGTTGTTGGTGCCGCCGAGCGCGGCCGCCAGGCCCCCGGCGGCCATGGAGCAGGCAACACCTACTTCGCCCTGGCAGCCCACCTCCGCGCCGCTGATGGAAGCGTTTTCCTTATACAACACGCCGATGGCGGCGGCGGTCAGCAGGTAGCGCAAAATGCCTGCTTCGTCCGCGCCCGCGATGAAGTCCAGATAGTAGCGGCCAACTGCCGGCACCACACCGGCAGCACCGTTGGTAGGAGCGGTAACCACGCGACCGCCTGCGGCATTCTCCTCATTTACCGCCATGGCAAACACCGTCACCCAGTCCAGCGGAGCCAGCGGGTCGCCCGGAGTGCCATCTGCGGCGCGCTCCCGCAGCCGCGTTGCCAAACGAGCCGCACGTCGCCGCACGTTGAGGCCACCCGGTAAAATGCCGCCGGTCACCATGCCGCGATCCATGCAGGTACACATCGTAGCCCATATCGCCATCACGCCCGCGCGTACCGCCTCTGGAGGTTGCACAGAGCATTCATTGGCAAACATGATTTCGGCAATCGTCATGCCTTGTGTTTCGGCCATGGTGAGCAGTTCTGCCGCGCTTGCAAACGGGAAGGGGAGAGCTGCGACAGCGGCAGTATCGGCGGCTGTATCCTCACCATCCCTCACAATGAAGCCGCCGCCTATGGAAAAGTAGACAGATTGGAGCAGAGTTGCGCCCTTTGCGTCACAAGCCAGGAAGCGCATGCCGTTGGGGTGTTCTGTGCGAGCCCCTGGAGGCAGCATGGTTTCACGATGAAACTGGAGATCGGTTGCAATCCTGAACGGTACGGCATGCTGCCCCAGCAACATCAAGGTTTGCGAGTCTTCGATTGCTGCCAGTTTCGCATCCACAGTATCCGGGTCAGTAGTAGCGGCCTGCTCGCCCAGCAGGCCCAGCAGCACGGCGCGATCCGTACCATGGCCTTTGCCGGTCAGTGCCAGTGAGCCGTACAGTTCCGCTTGTACGCTGCTTGCGGCTTGTAACAGGCCAAGCTCCCTAAGCTGAAGCGCGAAAGCACGCGCAGCACGCATGGGACCCATGGTGTGCGAGCTTGAGGGTCCGATACCGGGCTTGAATAGATCAAAAAAACTGGTTTTCACTGCATTGATTTTATGCTGTCGTTTTCAGCTTTGTGGATGGTTTCGGACACCGCACATACCCAAGGTCACCAGTGGCATGCTTTCTCGCTGGTACTTGTAGGGGCCGATGCTAGACTCAGCCTCGCAAACCCACAACTTTATGCTCGCCAAAGCACTCAGCGCGGCCGTATACGGCATCGACGCAAATCTTATCGACGTGGAAGTGGACTTCTCCGGTGTCAAGCTGATGGAGGACCGCTTTTACATGGTCGGCCTGCCCGACTCGGCTGTGCGTGAGTCGCGCGAGCGGGTGCGCGCGGCGATCAAGAACTCCGGCTTTCAGATTCCGCCCACTTCCATCACCATCAATCTCGCGCCTGCCGATCTTAAGAAGGAAGGTTCCGGCTTCGATCTTGCGATTGCCATTGGCATCCTGCATGCCTCGGGCGCGATGCAGGCCAAGAGTTTGCAAGAGATCCTGCTGATCGGCGAGTTGGGCCTGGACGGCTTGCTGCGCCCCGTTCCGGGCATGCTGCCCATTGCGATCCTGGCGCGTGATCGAGGCATCCGCACGCTGATCGTGCCCAAGGCGAACGCGCGCGAAGCCGCCGTGGTCGATGGCGTGGACGTGTACCCGGCGGAATCGCTCAACTGCGTGCGGCAGTTGTTGAACGAGCATGCGGCAGGCGGCATCCAGGCGCAGCCCTTCAAGGTAGAGGCGCGCGAGCTGCTGTCAGAGGAGCAGCGTTTCCATGTGGACTTCGCCGATGTGCGCGGTCAGGGTTCGTCGAAGCGAGCGCTGGAAGTCGCGGCTGCGGGCGGGCATAACATCCTGATGATCGGGCCGCCGGGCTCCGGCAAAACCATGCTGGCCAAGCGGCTTCCGACCATTCTTGCGCCCTTATCGCTTGAAGAGGCCCTGGAGACAACAAAAATTCATTCGGTTGCAAGCGTGCTTGATCCCGGTGCGGGCCTGGTCACGGAGCGGCCGTTCCGTGCTCCGCACCACACCATTTCAGACGCCGGGCTGATCGGCGGCGGTTGTGACTTCTAGAAATAGTTGCGATATTCTTATAATAGATGCGACAAGGTATGCACGAGAACGCAATCAGCCCGTGTGATGCCACATTTCACAGCTCCTTCTCCCATCACTGGTGTACCGCCAGTAAGAGTACCCTTAGTAAAAGCAGGATTACGCAATGATCATCCCTCTTGCTCGTAGGCGAGTGCACAGAAATGTGCGCTTTGTTTCGGGGTGCTCCGAAATAGATCGTGAAGCGATCGTATGGTCATATGGGGGAATCACTAAAAATTCCTTTGCTACATCCATCCCCCTTGTAGTCGTTTTCTTCCGATACTTGGACTCTCAGGGTAATCTAGGAGGTCACTTCCGGAGGAACATTGCACTCACACATCTTGGATTAGTACGTATCGGCACCATTTGGAAAAAGGGATTGTGCAGGTATGAGGCCGTTATGGAGACTCGCAGAGAGATTCTTAACTTCACTGAAAACACCTGGCAGTTTGTTTCCCCTTCCCAAGCCGCCAAAGAGGGAAGCCTAAACCCCATTGGTGCAAGCGATTACCCGCTGTACTTCTCACGTGACCGAAATTGGCTGATTGATTTCTCGCTTCCCAATGACAAGAACCTTTTGATTCCTTGTCTTGAGTTTTTTGTTCGCTGCTATGGGAGATCAGTAGAGGTGCGACGTATCCTTAGTAGCTTTTTGTGGGAAACTGCAGAACCAAAGTTATACGCACCGTTTACTGAACCTGTTCAACCTGGTGCTTGGCCCATCAAACTTAGAGACCGCCTACGCAACGGGGATGCCGTTTTTCTTGCCCATGCAAAATATGAACCTTACACTCACGTTTGTGCGAAGGGCATATATAGCCAGATAGTGAGCTCTTTTGATCAAAGTGAACGATTCGTTTTTTTGAAAGTTAAACCATGGTTTCAGGGTCGAGCTGAAATCAAAATAAGTGGAAGGTGGATCAATAACGATAAGACGTTCCTGGGGCTGCAAATAAATGGTTGTAGTGATCCTGAGGGTTATCCGATCCAACTTGATCGAGACAATACAAACCTAACTGACAACCCTGCCGAAGATGATGGCGAAGCATGGAGCGGTGCTCCTAGACGTATACCTCAAAGGCCACTCGATAGTATTAACCTGACTGACCTCGACGAACCGGATCATGGGTCACAGACAAGTGAAATTCAGGAAGATGATTTTGAGGTACTCGGAACACCGAGAACTTTAATTTTGGTGAGGCACGACCAAGCAAAAACTTCTATAGGACCACCAGAAAAAAATGATCTTTCAGAAAGATTTTCGACCGGTGAACCTTACGGTATAAATAAAGGCGTGGGCTCGGCTTCGATCCATGCGGAACCGCAACTCGAATCGCATGGTTTTTTATTGGACATGTGGAATGCCATGCAACATCTCAAGACGTCAAACCCTGGCATACTACAAGCCCTCGAATGGTTCACATTTAGATATCGTTTTGAGTCAGATGGTGCATACAAGCTTGTCAGCCTTGAGCCTTTTGGCGATGAAGTAACTGACCTATCCAATGAGGTCAAGAACTGGTTGTACTTTGATCTTGCCCGTAAGATCCCACGAGGTATTTTAATAATCCGAGCGATAGCTAAAGGAAGGGCGATATACATAATTGAAGTACAGCGAAGACTGATAAAAAAGTCAGAGCAGTTAGGTGTGGGAAAGGCAACTGAACAGCCATTAAGAGGGTTGGTTTTTGAACTTAACCATCAAGATCAACTTGAGGAATGGCTTAAGAAGCTGATATCCGACATCCGTCACGTGAAGGGAATAGTGAAATATCTAGAAGATAAGTGTCCTGGAACAGCAAAGGCTTTTAACCATTCTCCAGCTAACAACGAACAAGTTGCTTGTGAAGCTGCCGTCCGTAACGCGTTTGAGAAAATGGGTATCACTTTATGAGCGGCCAATCTGGTAGAGATCTGGCTGCCCGGCTTCCGCTATGCAAAGGCGAGGGTGATGATTGCGGAGCCGATGCCGGAGGCGGCACGGCAGTCGACCCCTTAGGGGCGAGCTAGACTGTGATCGGTGGGGGGCAAGCCTGGAAAGAATGGACAAGCTCAATGCCACACTCGGGCGCGATACTGTTCGCATTTTCGAAGCCGACCCAAAGGATGCCGCCTGGAAGCTTCGGGCGGAGCATCGCTCGCCCCGGTAGGATGAGCTGCCCAAGGTGTTGTCTCGATAACCGTGAGGGAGGGCTACCTAAGTACAATTGTTTCTGTCGCCTACTTCTGTCTGAACAGTATTGAGGAGTTTCTAGAGCCGAATGCCAACGTTGAACTGGCTGACCCGCGAAAATGATCTGAGTACCGCAGCCAAGGTTCCCTACCGGCTCCTAACCGTCGATCCCGCACTATCCTTTGGCGATGAGGGGGAACGAGAACATGCTTATTCATGGTGAGGACCTTGAAGCATTGAAATCTCTCCTTCCGATTTATAGAGTCGGATCAAATGCACTTTGTGCTGATTCTCCCTTTAATACAAAGCAGGCCCTTCCCGATTACGACGACAATTTAGAGGCCGCACGCGGCTTTCAATTGATGCTGCTTGACATTCGGGTAGAGGACTCCTAATAATTTAGGTTTTCCTTTCCTCGAAGCTATACCCGTGAGTGGCTCTGCCCCAATACGTACCGGTTCAAGAAGCACTACTATCCCCGGCCAGGTGAGCTGAAAGGAACCGGCGAAGAATTCGAATGTGCGGTTGAGATCGATAGAATTTCATAGGTCAAACATTGGGTGAGGAACCTTGCTCCTCCCGGATCGGGTTAGGAAGCGCACGTCCTTCTGGCTTCAGACGCCCACCTCACGTTTCTATCCCGACTTCGTAGCCGAGTTGAACGATGGTCGGACTCTGATAGTTGAGTACAAGGGGCGAATGGATGAACTGGACGAGAGGAAGCTTGAGATGGAGAATCTGTGGGCGGCTCGAAATGGAGGAAAGGCGATCTTCCTGATGGCTTTCGAGAAGGATGCCAACGGGCGGAGTGTACGAGACCAGATTCTCTCTGCGATCGCACTACCGGGATGACTAGAGCATTTTCACAGTGAGTGAGATGATCCAAGCCGAAGCCGGAACCAGGCTTGAGCGTTGTCCGGGGTGATCTGGGGCAGCAGCTCCGTGATGGCTTGATCGAGGGCTTCGGCGGTGCGGGCCCGGGTCGCTCGAAGCAGGGCCTTGAGCTTGGACCAGGCTTTTTCGATCGGGTTCAGGTCCGGCGAATAAGGCGGCAGGTACAGCAGTTCGGCACCGGCGGCCTCGATGCGCTCGCGTACGCCGTCGGCCTTGTGCGCGCTGAGATTGTCCATGACCACCACATGGCCCGGTCGCAGCGCCGGGCACAGGCAGCGGTCCAGATAGGCGAGGAAAATATCGGTGTCGGTGGGCTCCTCGACGGTCATGGCCGCGACGATGCCGCGGGTGCTCAGGGCACCCAAAATCGTCAGAATTTTTCATCTGCCTCCGGGCGTGGCTTCCCGCACGCGCGCGGCTCCGAAGGCCCGTCCGTACAGCCGGGTCATGGAGGTTGTGAGGCCGCTTTCGTCCAAGTAGATCAAGCGTTCCGGGGCGGTCGAACAGATGGTCTCAAGGTACCGCGCCCTGCGCTCGCGGTTGGCTTCCGAGTCCCGCTCGCCGGCGTGGAGCGACTTTTTTTGAGCCGCAGATCGAGCACCCTCAGCAAGCTCCACAGCCGTCCGATGCTGAACCGCACACCCTGCTCCACGATCAGTTTGGCTTGCAACTCGGCCAGGGTCAGGTCCGACTTCTGCGCCACCTGAGCCCGGAGGTAGAGGGCTACCTCATCGGTCATGCGGCCCCGTGGACCGGGCCGATGACGTACCCGCTCCGGCTGCCCGCTCTGCTTGCTCTGCCGCACCACCTTCTGCGCCCAGCTGTAGCTCACCCCGAAGCGCGCCGCCAGCCTCTTCAGTCCCGCATCGCCGCGCCCCCGGGCTGCCAGCAGCTTCCGGCGCAGATCATCCTCATAGGCTCGCGCCATGTCCGTGTTCGCCGCAGAGTCTCGCCTTCTCTACATTACACTAACTTTGAAGATGCTCTAAAGTTAACGGGAATGGTTACAGCGGCGATTTCTTTGTCGCCGCACTTTGGAGGATGGAATGACTCAGGATGCGTTCGAGAGCATCACTAAATCAAAAGGTGCGATCTCTCGAATTTCATCTATCTGCGCTCCATCCCCTGAAACGTACTTCATTCGAACCAGCGTACCGCCGTCCCTGTAAGAACTTCGCAGGCGTCTTGTCAGAAGATTCGCTAAAGCAGGATCTTCTACGGCGCAGATGAGTTGGTATCGCATCGTGCGAATGGCTGCGAGGGTTTCTACCAAGTGGACAGCGCGAAAATCATCGATGTGTTGGATAGGATCATCGAGAACCAAGGTTCTGAAAAGGCACCAAGGTCGAGAGAGCGCGACTGAAATAAGGAAGGCTAGACCTGTCACCCTACGCTGTCCGCTGCTAAAGAGGAACTTGATATTTAGGTCATCTTCTACACGGAGGCTGAGGAACTTTTTAACATCACCCCGAACCGCGTAGTTGATGCTCTTCCAGTCAATATGAGGCCGGAGCCGAAGGTACAGTTCACCAAACAGCGGCCGGATCGCAGCGAGACGTTCCTCAACAGCTTCGGCGCTTACTCGTCTCAACGTGTCTGTAGCATCCTTGACCTGCTCTTCCACCCTCCGTGCCCGAGCCACCTGCTTTTCAGCAGCAGCTCCAGTGGCTCTGACTGACATCAGGTCACGCTCAAGGTTGAGTATTCGCTCTGTCTGATCGGACGATGCAAGCATTCGGCGGTGCTGCTCAATTGTTGACAGACGATCTCTGATCTTCTGCAGTTCAGAACGAAAATCTTCTGCGGCGAGACCAGACTGTTCGGGGCTGAGGCTAAAAACCTCAGCCTTGAAGCTGTCTGCTTGACGCTGGATCGTGTTGATCTCAGCCCGAACGCGATCCTGGGAAGCACGACCTGCATCTAGTGCATTCCTAAGCCTTTCTTCTTCTGCGCGAAGCTGTCGTTGCTTGTCGACTGCAGCCG
>CAXSFX010000033.1:0-26658 GCA_964236655.1 uncultured Acidobacteriaceae bacterium
CCCCGGCAATGCTCGCTCCTACTAGCGGCAAGGGCTGGCGCGGCCACCTTTGGGAGCAAGCAGTTCTGCCTCGGCTCGCAGGGGGCCGGCTGCTATGGAGCCCTTGCGGAGCGGGACCTCTTTTCTACTCGCGCCAAGTCGTTACTTTCCATGACTTGTTTCCGATTGAGCACCCGGAGTGGTACTCGAAACCCTACGCGGCCTGGTATAGCCTGATGTTTCGCCGGCTTGCAGTAGAGGCCGTACATCTGATTGCAGTCTCGTCTTACACCAAGGAGCGCATTGTGCGCGTTCTGGGCCGTAATCCGGACGAGATTACAGTGGTCCCGAATGGCCCGGCTGCTTCCACGCGGCTTGTAAGCCCGCTTGAAGCTTCACGGACGGGAGCAGCCTTGGCACTGCCTTCACCCCGCTATCTGCTCTCGCTCTCGTCACTTGAGGCACGCAAAAACCTGCCCTCCATCCTTGCTGCCTGGCAGATTGCGCAGCGCTCACTGCCGGACGATGTATGGCTGGTGCTTGCCGGTGCGCAAGCAGATGCTTCTGTGTTCGGAAAGCAGAATCTTTCGACGCTTCCCGCACGAGTACACTTTACCGGCTACGTGCCGGAGGAACATTTGGCTGGCCTTTACTCCGGTGCCTCGCTGTTCCTATTTCCATCTCTGGCCGAAGGCTTCGGCCTGCCGTTACTTGAGGCGATGAGCTGCGGTCTTCGCACGATTACTTCAAACAATAGCTCGCTGCCCGAGGTGGGTGGTGATGCCGCTGTCTACGTCGATCCGCGTAATATACGCGAGATCGCCGATGCCATCCTGCAGCATACGCCCCATACCAATGCCGCAAGTTCTCCCTTTGCGCCTGCGCTGGCGCAGGCGGCCCGTTTCAGCTGGCACGACGCTGCACGGAGTACGGAAGAGGTACTGCTGCGCGCCGTTGCTGCGCAGCGCGTAAAAACTCCTGCTAGTGAGCGCCGCTGGAGAACGGCATGAACCCGATGCCGACATCGCTGCGCTTCGCACTCGTTCATGATTGGCTAACCGGCATGCGGGGCGGTGAGAAAGTGCTTGAAGTGCTCTGCGACCTGTATCCTGACGCGCCTCTTTGGACGCTTCTGCATAACAAGGGCTCAGTAAGTGCGACCATTGAGAACAGGCCGATTCACACCAGTCTGTTACAGCGCATGCCGCAAGCGGCCAAGCGTTACCGCTCGTACCTGCCCTTGTTTCCACTGTTCGCCGAAACTAATAAGGCGCACGGGGTTGATGTGGTAATTTCGACTTCGCACGCCGTAGCCAAGTCCATGGTTTCCAGGCACACAGGCCAGCATGGTAAGCGGCCATTGCACATCTGCTATATTCATACCCCCATGCGCTACGTGTGGGACCTTTTTGACGAGTACTTTGGCCCGGCGCGAGTCGGTGCCTTTGCCTCACGCTTTTTCTTTGCTCCGATTGCCCGCACCTTGCAGCGTTATGACCGCGGTACAACCGGCCGCGTTGACCTGTTTGTCGCCAACTCTTCCTACGTGGCTGAGCGGGTACGCCGCATCTACGGCCGCGAAGCCACCGTGCTGCCGCCGCCGGTCGACGTGGAACGTTACGCAGCCACGATGCGCGAACCCGGCGACAGCTACTTGGTGGTTTCTGCACTGGTGCCTTACAAACGCGTAGATCACGCAATACGTGCCTGTGCCTCACTCGGCCGCAAGCTGGTAGTGGTAGGCCGTGGACCGGAGGAAAGCCGCCTGCGGGCACTGGCTCTGGACTTGGGTACACAGGTAGAATTCACCGGCTTTGCGTCTGATGAGCAGCTGGGCCACTACTACCGCCGAGCCCGGGCGCTGCTGTTTCCCGGGGTCGAAGACTTCGGCATCGTGCCGGTCGAGGCAATTGCCTGCGGTTGCCCAGTACTTGCACTGGCCGAAGGCGGCGTACTTGATTCCATGACACCCGACACAGCAGTCTTCTTTCACGAGCAGACGCCGGAGGCTCTTCAGCAAGCGATGCTTCAGTTCGAGGCACGCTCCGATGATTTCAAACCCGCTACCCTGCGTGCCCGCGCGGCTGATTTTTCTGAAGCGCGCTTTATTGCACGTTTCACAGAAATCGTCGCTGAGGCTATTGCAGCCGATCCAAACTTTCACCCCCAGGCGAGAAGCTTGACAGGTATGGCGCAAAACCAAAAAAGCGGTGGGGGTACCGCGTCGCAAGTAGTTGTCCATTCCGAACATGCTGCACTCCTGCTGTAGTTCGCCGCGGAACCTGTTTGCTTCCGCTTGTACGCCCTGGTTGCGATACCAAGGCGCTTGCACCACTAAAGCCGAAAGGCATGAGAGACCCGGTCTATGAGCACTGTGACCACACTAGCTTCACCCTATAGCGCGACATCCGATATTCCGGCGGTTGCCTGCAACCGGACGCTTACCGTAGCAGCGCTGGTCGCAGCCGATCTTGCCGCGGTACTATTCGCAGGCTGTGTCGCGGTCTCGCTTCGCTTTGTCTTTCATGGCCACTTCAACCCCGCAGCCTATGCCACGCTGCTACCGGCGCTGCCTCTATTTTTCCTGGTCTTCTCCGCGCTCGATCTCTATCCGGGCATTGCGGCCAACTCCATTGATGAGTTCCGCAAGATGATGCACGCTGTTACGCTCGGTTATCTCCTGCTGATTGTGTCCACCTTTTTCATCAAAATAGGCGGCCACTACTCACGCATTGCCTTTGTTCTGGCCTGGTTGCTGACGCTTGCGCTTGTGCCCATGAGCCGCCGCGCTGTGCGCTCATTCGGTGCCCGCCAGTCATGGTGGGGCGTACCGACTGTAATCTTCGGGGCAAACCATACCAGCGAAGCCATGCTCAAGATCCTGGCCGACCAGCCCACGCTGGGTTTGCGGCCTATCGCTTTGCTTCATCAGGACACTCTGCCCCAACACCCTGAGATACCAGGCAATTTATTTATCGGGGAGTTCAAGCATGCCGAGGCACTAGCGGCTCACAATCGCGGCTGCTATGCCATCGTGGCCTTGCCGGAGTTACCTGCTACAGAGCTTGAAGAGATACTTAATGAGTACTCACACCATTTTCATCATGTACTGGTGATTCCGGATGTTGCCGGCATGTCAAGCCTCTGGGTTTCCGCGAAGGATCTGGGTGGGATGCTGGGTCTTGAAGTCAAACAGCGTCTTTCACAAACAATGCCTCGCCTGCTCAAGCGTTGTTTTGACTTCTTAGTTGTCGGGATGCTTGGTCTCAGCATTTTGCCCATGCTCCTGCTACTTATATTGGGCGTACGCCTCAGCTCTCCCGGCCCCATCTTTTATGGGCAACGTCGCATCGGCCGGGGACATAACCTGTTTACTGCCTGGAAGTTCCGCTCCATGGTCATGAACGCCGATGAAGTTTTAGAGCATCACCTGGAGCGCGATCCTGCACTGCGCGCTGAATGGGAGCGCGACCGCAAGCTGAAGCGAGACCCGCGTGTGACTGCGATCGGCCGCATCATGCGCAAGACTTCTCTCGATGAGCTACCGCAACTTTGGAATGTGTTGTGCGGCGAGATGAGCCTGGTAGGACCGCGACCCATTGTGATGGCTGAAGTGGACCGGTATGGCCGCCGCTATCAGCACTACCGACGTGTGACCCCCGGTATTACAGGTCTATGGCAGATTTCAGGCCGCAACAACACTACCTATGAGCGTCGTACGGAAATCGACGAATACTACGTTCGTAACTGGTCAGTAGCGATGGACCTGTACATCTTGTACAGAACGATCAAAACTGTATTGTTCACCGAAGGTGCGTACTAAGCATTCTCAGCTCCATGTGAAAAAGAAGAAAGCCGCCGATGACTGCTTCAACACTCCCCTTACTTGTTTTGATCGCGTTTTTGTGGTGGAAAACAAAAGGCGAGCTGCTGCCGATCATCCTGTTTACGTCGATATTTGATGCGGCATCGGCGCTTAACATAGCCGGATCACCAATTTCACCGTGGATTCTTGCCCTCGTCATCTGCCTGCCGGCAAAGATCCTGTCGCGACGCATGCGGTGGAAGCCGATTCCCGAACTCAATCGGCCCGCATTCTTCACCTTGATAGCCTTTATCGCCTATGCGCTGTTCTCGTCCGTCGCCTTCCCTTTCCTGTTCCACGGCATCCTGGTCAGCAATGCGCGCAACGGCAACAACCAGCACCTGAGTTGGACGTTCAGCAATTTTGCGCAGCCCTGCTACCTGCTGGCAGCCTTTACCCTCTACCTCATCGGTATCCACAGCACGCGTGAGCAGCTGCGGCTTGCCGTCGTCTGGTACATCCGCGCCTGCATCTGTATCGCCTGCTTCTCCATGTACCAGCTTGCGAATGCGGTATTGCATGTGCCGTTTCCTTCCGCTGTTCTCTACAGCAATACGACCCATGTTATTTTCGGTGCCTATAAAATCAGCGGCGTGTGGCGTCTCAACTCCACCCTCACCGAGGCTTCCGCTGCCGCATTTTACCTATCGGTCGGTTTGGCCCTACACGGCTGGCAGCTGGCTACACACCGCATCCGCTGGCAGCCCGCTGCTACGTTTCTGCTGATGCTGACGGCCTTGGTACTGACGGTTTCTTCAACAGGCTATGCCTGTCTGCTGGTGCTTGCAGTTGGAGGTGGTTTGCTGTTCCTTCGCTACAGCTTCAGACGCCAGGCTGCCGCACCAATCAAGGTGCTACTTCTACTCGCCGTTCTTGCTACGGCAGTGCCGCTGCTGCTGCTCAGCAATGTAGGGCCGATCATCGAAAAGGTATTCCAGACTGTGCTGGTCGATAAAAAAGGGACTGATTCCTACCGAGACCGTGCCATGCTGAATACACTGGCACTGCAGACCTCGCGCGACTCCTACTACTTTGGAGCAGGCTGGGGCAGTGTGCGCGCCTCCAGCCTGGCCTGCTCGCTGATGGGCAATGTGGGTGTCCCAGGCGTCCTGCTATTCACACTGGCTCTACTGCAAATGCTCAGGCCGCTGTTGCGGCCGCGACGTTACGCACGCTTCGACATGTTTGAGCGTTCCCTCTTCGCACTCGCTATCGTCATCCTCGCACACCTCATAGCCGGCTCAGACCCCATTGCTCCGATCCTCTGGGTTCTGTTCGCAGTCGCATCCGCTTCAAAGCCCCGACGCCTTGCCGAACCACTTGTTCCTCACCCTTATAGAGAGTTGTCTACGGGCAGTTCCATGCTGGTTCCACAGCCTTGAATTATTCATTTGATGAACGTGCGGCAAATAGCAAGACTCTCTAGTCAGGGCAACTTTCTACTCCATTTCAAGAGCTTTTTGCGTATGGGTGAAGTAATCCCTGCGCAGATACTGTTCCACTTACCCACCCACTTAGTAAGAATTACTTGTAAGAGTCTTCTTTACATAGGCAAAAACGGGACAGTATTGAACCTAAGTAATGTGTTCTCAACTACTTCTAAGCTTTCTTCGCTTGGAGAAGTTGTTGCTTTGCAATTAGGATCTGGAAAGTCGATCCAATCCATACGGCAAAGCAAGTTACATTGCACTTGCTTAGAGCCTTGAAGGAAGTCATGTCGCGCCTTTCTCTGTTGAAAGCTACCTGCCCTTTTGCTGCTTCTCTCACTTCACTCGCTTTTATCGCATGCTCGCACACTGCTGCCCTTGGGCAACAAACCATTCCCTCCATACCATTGGCAACATTCCAGAACACCATGGGTGTCAACACTCACATGGAGTACACCGACGGCAAATATGCCAATGCGGATATGGTTCTTAGTGATTTGCAGTACATAGGCATCCACAATCTACGTGACTTCATTCCAGATCCGGTCAAGTGGCTACCTAAAGGCCAGGCGCTGGCAGCGATGCAGATGCTTGCCGCTAACGGCATGAAGTTCGACTTCGTTGTGGATTGCAACACCGACTTTTCCACGTTGATGGGGCAGCTGGATACCCTGCTTCAAACTTATCCGGGCATCGCAAACTCAGTCGAGGGACCGAATGAAATCAACAATTTTGCCTGTGGAGGTTCTACCAACAATGAGCCTGCGGCAGAGGCCCTGCAACGCCGCATCTACAGCAGCATTCACAACGACCCACTGGCAGCAGGTGTCCCGGTGTACTACCTGACAGGTGGGGCACCGATCAACCTGCAGGCCAACCCCGGGCTGGCCGACGTGGCGAACACTCACCCCTACCCACCGCGCGGTCTCCAGCCTTTCGCACCTTTGCTTGAGGTCTTTCCCAGCGAGTTTACGATGTCAGGCCAGTACCGGAAAGCGATCACAGAAACCGGCTATGCCACCTTGCCCTTTCCGCAGGATCAGGATGGTGTGGACGAGCCGGCACAGGCAGAGATGATTCTGAACTCCTACTTCGATGGGGCGCTGGAAGGTGTGGAGCATACCTACGAGTACCAACTCCTGGATCCATACGCCGATCCGGGAAATAACAATCCTGACAATAACTACGGTTTTTTCCATCTGGACAATTCGCCGAAGATTATCGCGTCTGCCCTGCATCATCTGGCAGAGGTGTTCCCGGCCGACAAGCCCTCTCAGCAAGTTGCCGTTCATGCAACTATCACGGGGCTCCCAAATAGCACAGGCCACTCCCTGGCCCTAACAGCATCGGACGGCTCCATTGCCGTCTTCATCTGGAATGAGCAGCCGGTGTGGAACCTCGCATCGCAAACTATGCAGTTGGTTACGCCACTTCCCGTGCAGGTCAGCATGCCCGGCTCATGGAATGTAAGCTACTTTACCCCTGCAGAGGATATAACGACTCCCATGCAAGCCATCAATGGACAATACAAGGCTTACATAGCTTCCTATCCTACGGCAATTATCTTCTGTAAAAAGTAGCTCGAAAACAAAGAGGCCGCCCTCAAAGGTGGCCTCTGCTATGTGCACCATCCGTAAGTTGCAAAGCATCGTAATGAAGATTTTGCAGGGAGCAACATGGTATAGTTCGCCAACGCGGCTGCGAGGGTTATGGTGGCGATCTCTGTTTAACCCCTCGGCTGCCAATACAGTGCAGCAGGAGCGTGGTGCCATGCATCAGGAAGAGATTCACAGCCAAACTTCACAGTCTTGCATTTTTCAAATATGTTTTGAGAGCGTTCAGGAAGATGAACGTGGAAAATCGCTCATTAAAAAAGCAGATAGTTTGTCTGTAGTTGAGCCAACCTGTATCCCGATCAAAATCCTGATTGTGGATGATGAGCAACTCATCGCCGACACGCTCTCCCACATCCTGAACAGAAGCGGCTTTGCGGCCAAGGCTGTGTATAGCAGCGATGCAGCCCTGGCTGCCTTACCTGAACTTTGTCCCGACATCGTGCTGACCGATGTTCACATGCCCGGCCGCAACGGCGTCGAGACCGGTATCCTCATTCGCCGGCAATGCCCGCAGGTGCGGGTGGTTCTATTTTCAGGCCAAGCCGGGATCAGTGGCTTGATGCAAAAAGCGCTGCATGAAGGCTACAGTTTTGAACTCTGGCCCAAGCCCATTCACCCGAAAGAATTGGTGCGGCGCCTACGCGAGGCACCGGCGAGTTGATGCAATCTAATTTCCAGACGGCGGACTATCTCTAAATCAAGTGCCTAAAGCGCATACCCGGCGCTACCCTGTTTCCAGTTCCAAATATGCCTTTTTGACCGGCCTGAACGTCAAAAATAGTATCTCTCGTCGGCCCACTTGAAAGGAGCCGAAGAGCGCCGCCCGCGAAGCAGGTATACGTTTTTATGTTCCGAGGGCATTGCCCACGGATTGTCCAAGCGTCCGATGATCTCGACTGAGCGATATTTGCGCGCTACCTCTTCAGTAGAATCGTGGATCACTGCGATGCTGACTTCAGGGTCGCAGCCGTGAGTACCCCAGAGCCAGTAATTATTTTGTCCGCTTAAAGCCGGTGGAAGACGGGGGCGGTGATCCGCACTTTGTCGTGCGCCAAGGAAGTCAATGGCAGCGGCTTCACCATAGTTATTACCGAAGATGCAGACACGCTTTTGATCTTGCAGTGAGAGTGACTGAAATGCTTTCAGAACAAGAGATACTTCCTGCTGCCATCCAAACCGATCCGCATAAAACTGCGGAAGTGGGCTTGTAGCCTCGGTCTCGATCTTGTCTCCATGCAGGTGCAACGCCGTGGTGTAGCGCACCCAGGCGGCAGCACTTCGCCGAGACGCGCCTGTAGCGCGACGACCGGTCCGTGGTCAACGTAGCCCCAGGCCAGATGACGCCCGCAGGCAATGTAATAGAACTCGTCGCGGAAGTAGCCGTAGCCCAGGTGCCCGGTCCACAACGTGAGGGTAAATTGAAGCACCAGCTTAACGGCTGCGAAGATGGCAGCTAAGCACAGAGCTTGGCGCAATGTCAAGTTGGCAGGGCGAACCATGGTAGCGGTCATAAGTCGTTAGAAATACGCAAACGGGTGATAGGAGGTTCCTTCATAAAGCATCGTATGAGCCTCTTCCATCGATTTAATTGCCGGGGTGCGGCCACTTCGCGGCGGTCTTTTCTCCCTAGGCTACCGGCACGGACTTCACCAGATTGCGCGGGCTATCCACGTCAACCCCATGCGTCAATGCGACATAGTAGGCAAACAGCTGTAGCGGCACCACTTCGAGCAGCGGCAGCAGATGCTCCGGCGCGGGGGGTACTTCGATGGTTTCACGCACCAGCCCGGCGATTTCAGAATCACCCCGGTTGACAATGGCAAGTACGCGCGCACCCTGCTTTTTCAGGATGCCCAGCAGGTTCGCCGTGCGCCCATGCCGACGCACAGAGTCAGGATCGTCCGGATCGAAGGCAGCCAGCACCACCAGCGGTACCGCATCACTGACCAGCGCGTTAGGCCCATGCAGCACCTCCCCTGCCGGGTAGCCTTCGGCGTGCACGTAAGAGCTTTCCTTCAGCTTCAGCGCACCTTCGCGTGCCAGCGGGTAGTGCACGCCCCGACCCAGGAACAGGTAGCTGTTTGCAGCTGCAAACTCCTGCGCACAGGCATCGGCGCGCTCGGCCCAGCCGTCAAGCGCGCCGGCTAAAATGCCGGGCAGCGCGCCGATCCTGCTTAGTCGAGCCGACACATCCTCGGCGCTCAGACGGCCGCGCGCCTCGCCCGCGGCCAGCGCCAGCAGGTGCAGCAGCGCCAGCTGATTGGTAAAACTTTTTGTTGCAGGGATTGCCAGTTCCTTGCCGGCCTCGGTACACAGGGCCACGTCAGCCTCGTGCATCATCGTCGAGCCGGGCACGTTAGTCACGGCGATGGTCTGCTGGCCGCGCTCGCGTGCTTCGCGCAGTGCCGCCAGCGTATCGGCGGTTTCGCCGGATTGCGAAATCACCAGCACTACCGCACCGGGGGTCGTGTTGCTGCTGCGGTAGGAGTATTCACTGGCGTACTCAACATCGACGGGAAGCCCGCTCAGGTCTTCAAAGGTGACCTCTGCCATAAGCCCCGCGTGCCGGCTCGATCCGCTTGCGATGATGACCAGCGAGGAAGCCCCAGCCAGCAATGCCCGTATGGGTCCAAACAGGTCCGGTTGCAGTCGCTGCCGGTCTGCGGTCAGTGAGACGACAAGCAACCGCTCCAAGGCTTCAGGCTGCTCAAAAATCTCGCGCAGCATGGCGTGCCGGAAGTTGCGTGGCTCATCGGTCATGCTCTTACCTGTTTTTGGCATACCGAGATACTAAAGTGTGACTGGAGAGAGTACAAACGATCATTTTTAATTGACAAGCCAGGTAGCTACACGCAAATCTACTGGGCGATAGCACTGCATGGACATAGTGAGGTCATATTTTGAATGGAAGTGGTAGCGCAGCGAAGCCTGTGCGCCTGGAGGTCGCAGTAGACCACCCACAGGCCGTGCTTGCCGCTGCGCGCGGGGGTGCGGAGCGCCTGGAGCTGTGTGCCTCGCTGGCGGACGGCGGTCTGACACCGTCGATAGGCTTCATGGAATGGACTCTGGCCGCGGTGCCTGTCCCGGTGCACTGCATGGTGCGTCCACGCGCCGGAAACTTTGTCTACTCGCAATCTGAGCTGGACGTGATGGCGCGCGACATTGAAGGCATGCGTCGTGCGGGGGTCCACGGGGTTGTCATGGGTGTACTCACCCCGCGAGCCAGTGTAGATGTGGATGCAATGCGCCGCCTGGTAGAGCTGGCCCGCCCTATGCGGGTGTGCTTTCATCGCGCTTTCGACCTGGCGGCAGATCGCAAGGAGGCGCTTGAGAATGTGATCCAATGCGGTGCGGCGATCCTGCTGACTTCCGGCGGCGCGGCTAACCTCTGGGCTGGAGCGGGAGAGGTGAAGCGCATCGCAGAGCAGGCAGCCGGGCGGATCGAGATCATGGGCGGTGCCGGTGTCAACGCAGGCAATGCCGGGGAGCTTTGGCGTACCTTGCCGGTGGACACGCTCCATGCCTCACTGCGAACCCCTTGGCCCATGGGGAGCCGGGGTAGCTCGCATGCGGCTTCCATCGGTTCACGAGATGATGAGGATTTGTACACCGTTCGTGAAGAGGACGTGCGCGCAGTGCTGCGGGTGTTGGAGCCGAAGACTGTGCTTGCCCCGGCAAGGTGAGTTCCCGCAGCTTTTACTTTGTATGCTCTCCCTCCGCAACGGCGACCAGCTTACGCATGGATGGAATCATTGTGAAGTGCACCAATGCTCCGCCTTGCGCTGCTTCATCGAGAATCGTGTTAGCGCGCTCGGTCCAGCCGGGCAAAGGCGCAGTATGACCTTCAATGTAGCCCAGTGCTTCCGTGCCGACGGACGCAAGCGCGTTCAACTCCAGGGCTAGCTTGGCGAGGTCGTTGAGCCGGGGAGTTTGCGTTGAGAGCTCCACTAACGCGGGCGTGGCATGTTGCCAATTCGCAAAGCTTCGCCGCAAGTCGGCGATAGCTGCGGCTCGCTCGGGTGGAAAACCTTCAAAAACATCGCCGCTTGTGTCAGGAGCATCCTTCCCTGCAGGCGGCAGCTTCGCGTGTGCTGCCAGCGCGCCCACATCCCCCGCAAACTCCTGCCGGGATGGCGGGTCCGCAACGACGGCATCCACCAGGCGGTCGAGTGAAGTGTAAGCATCGGTTTTTTGCCCCTCGTAGCGCTCACTGAACGAGTACGGCTCCGTAACCGCTGCCAAGGTATCGAGCGCTTCAGGATGCAGGTTGCCGGCAAGGTTGCGTCGCAGCAGCTCCGGGCCGGAGATGTGCGTCAGGCCCACGCTTTCAAGCTCCAGGGATGCCCGCCGCAATCGCTGGTACATGTATGAGACGTCACGGTCCGACTGCGGCGACCACAGCCGCTCCGCCACGGCAAGGGTGCGCGGCCACACGCGGCTGTCTACTGTCTCCGGGTGCAACTGCTCGGCCCACATGCAGATTTCGCCGCCCAGAATGAGCTTCTGCTGTGTTGAATCAAGCGTTGTGTCCGCCGGGACCGGATCAGCCAGGAACATCTGCGCGGAGGTCTTTTCCGCATCGAGATAGTACGGGGCGGACAGGATGCCCCGGTACCCCTGCCTGGCCCCAGCTGCGAGCGATGCCTCGCCGCGCCAGCTCTGAATCAGGATGTCCTTGGGCAGGTGCGGATTGAGGATTTCATCCCAGCCGATCATCTGCTTGCCGTGCTTCTTCAGGATGGGCAGCAGGCGCTGGTTGAAATAGGCTTGCAGTTCCGGCGGCCCGGCAAAACCCTTCTTTCGCATGAACTCGGCGATACGTGGGTTTGCAAGCCAGCCTTTACCTTCGGTCTCATCGCCGCCGATATGGAAGTACACATCGGGAAAGATGGTGCTCATCTCGCCGACAAAGGCGTCGATGAACTTGTAGGTGCTTTCGCGGGTCGGGTCAAGCTCGGCTGCCGGGATGCCGAAGACCTTCGGCAGTGCTGTGATATTTTCACCTGAGCCGAGATCGGGATAGGCAAGAATCCAGCTGGAGGTGTGGCCGGGCATGTCAAACTCCGGCACCACGCGGATGCCGCGTGCCCGCGCATAGGCAACCACCTCGCGCATCTGGTCCTGCGTGTAGAACTCGCCGCCGGAGCCGATAGAGGTCAGCTTGGGAAACTTTC
This sequence comes from uncultured Acidobacteriaceae bacterium, assembly GCA_964236655.1. Classification (GTDB taxonomy): domain Bacteria; phylum Acidobacteriota; class Terriglobia; order Terriglobales; family Acidobacteriaceae; genus EB88. The sequence continues at coordinate 12,062 of CAXSFX010000033.1, forward strand.
TGCTCTCCGCGCGAAAACCTTGATCGTCTGACAGGTGCCAATGGAAGACGTTGAGCTTGGCGACAGCCATGCCGTCGAGCTGTCGCTCGATCACCGGTACCGGCTCAAAATGGCGGCTTACATCGAGCATGAAGCCGCGCCAGCGGAAGCGCGGCTTGTCTTCAATGGTGATGGCCTGGAGCACGCACGCGCCGTTCCGGTTGGTGGCCAGTTGCAGCAGGGTTTCCATGCCGTGTATTGCGCCCACGTCCGTAGCGGCGGTCAGGTTGGCATGGTCGGGCGTGACTTCAAGAGAGTAGCTTTCATCCTCATCGATGCCCTGCACCGCCTCGCCCGGGCTTGCTACCTGAATATTGAGCGCGGCGTGGCTGCCGATCGGCTTGGACTGCGAGCGCAGAATATCGCCGCCGCAGGTGCGGTCCAATCTCACCAGCATGCGCTGGATCGCATCACCAAGCCGCGCGTCGTCGCGGAAAGGCTGTCCAAAAACTGTGAAATCTGATAAGCCATTCGCAGGCGTCACCGTCAACGCACCATCGGCGCGCTGCGCTGAAGACGGCATCGGCATGAGCGTAACCTGCTGCGCGTACGCTCCTTGAAAACACAAGGCCGCCGATACCCCCGCAAGTACCAAGGAAGCAAATCTGTGCAGCCTCATTCTTCCAACTCCTCCGAACTATCAGGCCGGCCGTGCAAAGTGGACGATGCCCGCCTTATTGATACAGGGAGCGGTCCCTCCGTTCAAGGCTTCCTTATCGAGGCTGCTGAAACGCTGAGGTCACTCGACCGATGGCGAAAGGCAGCGCGATAAATCCTGCTCCGCTCATGCATGAATCCGGTAGGCTGGGCTGACGCGGCGTTTCGAGTAGACCCCGACCGAGGTGGAATGGCATCCTTTTCTTCGAGCACTCCGGCGGCCGTTTCAGAATTCGGCCGCATTCAGACCTACAGGCGTTTTCTTCTACTGGTTGCCGGGCTCGGCGGCCTGCTGTACGGCGTCGATGTAGGCATTATCGGCGGGGCGCTGCCATACCTTGAGGCGACCTCCAGGCTCACCGCGGGGCAGCTTTCGGCAATCGTGGCGGCAGTGCTGCTGGGCGGCGTGTTTTCTACCCTGTTTGCCGGGCTGCTGGCAGACTGGCTGGGCCGCAAGCCGCTGATGGTGGTCAGCGGGCTGACGTTTGTTGCAAGCATCCCTGTTATCGCGCTTTCGCACGGGTATGGCCCGCTGTTTCTTGGCCGTCTATTGCAAGGTGTCAGCGGTGGACTGATCGGCGTCGTTGTCCCACTTTATCTAGCGGAGTGCCTATCGGCTTCAAACCGGGGCAAAGGTACTGGTGTCTTTCAGTGGCTGCTGACGCTCGGCATCGTGGCTGCGGCGCTGATCGGCATTTACTACAGCTACCGCGTGGCGGCGGTAGCTCACGCCGGAGATGCAGCCGCGCTGTTCGCGTTCAAAGACCAGGCATGGCGTCGGATTTTCTGGGTCTCCCTGCCGCCAGGTGTTCTGTTTATCGCGGGCGCGCTGCTGGTTTCAGAGTCGCCGCGCTGGCTGTTTCGCAAAGGCCGCAAAGAGGCCGCACTTGCTGCGTTGCGCCGCTCACGCCTGCCGCTGGAAGCTGAAACCGAGCTGCATGAAATGGAAGAAACCGCAACGGCGAGCTTGAAGAACACAGCCGGGATATCCGTGCGGGAGTCGCTGCTTCGTCGCAAGTATGTCATCCCTTTTGTTCTGGCGTGCTTGATTCTGACCTTCAACACGGCAACCGGGGTGAACTCAATCATCGGTTACAACACCAGCATCCTGCTGCAAGGCGGATTTTCTGATATCTACGCTCACTGGGGCTATGTCGTTTTCACAATGGTCAACTTCCTGCTGACTATCGGCGGGCTAACACTGGTCGATAGAAAAGGTCGTCGGTTCCTCTTCATTCTCGGTACCAGCGGAGTTTTCGTCTCACTCCTTGGGCTTGGCATGCTCTTTCTCAAAACGGAAAAAGGGAGCGTAGACAGCCGGGTTGCCGTGCAAAGCATGCTCCCGGCAGAGGGAACACTAGCCCTGCACTTTGACCCTTCAGCAGCGGCACGCCTGCTTGCTGCAAGCGGCTACACCGGCAGCCAAATCGACACGGGCCGCGCCTCACTCGCGGTGATCTACTCTTGCGGCGACTACACGGCGGCCACAACCATTGCACGTTCCGATGATGGGGCGGCAGCACCGCTCCGCGTGTCGCGCGAAGACTGCCTGCCTGCGAATGCAGTTGAGGCGTTTCTCAAAAACCCTCTGGGCAATCTCGGGAAGTCGCGCGCGGTCCCGCTTGTGATCGATCGGGCTTCAATAGGTGCGGTGCCGGGCAGGACGAACGGCTACCTTGTCGCACTGGGGCTGTACCTTTTTATGGGTTTCTTCGCGGTGGGGCCGGGCGTGTGCGTGTGGCTGGCGCTGTCAGAGCTGATGCCGACCCGCATCCGGTCCAACGGCATGAGCATCGCGCTGGTGCTCAACCAGGGTGTTGCCGCGACACTGCAAGGCATTTTTCTGCCCTTTGTAAGCAAGCATGGCTACTCGCGCATGTTCTTCCTGTTTGCTACATTCACGTTCGGCTACTTCCTGGTGGCCACGCTATTTTTGCCGGAGACCAAGGGCAAGACGCTTGAAGAGATCGAGACATACTTTGAGGGTAGTCCGGAGCAGCTGCAACAGGCGCAGTAGCCGCGCGTTATGATGGCGGCATGCGGACCCTGCTTCCCTTTCACCCGGCACTCACGCGCCATACGCTTGTTCTTAAACCGCCGATGACAGACACGGAGCTTGAGGAGTTCATTCGCCTCAACGAACCGGCACGGATTGAACGGTTTGGGAAAGGAACTATCCAGATGAATGGACCGGCCGGAGGCGATACTAGCGGCAGCAATGCCGATATCAGCGGTCAACTGTATGCATGGTGGCTAATGCATCGTCGCGGCCGTGTGTTTGATTCGAGCGTCGGCTTTTACCTGCCGGATGGCTCCCTCCTGAGCCCTGACACCTCGTACCTCACCGCTGAGAGCCTCGCAACTTTAACCAAGGCCGATCGCAAAGGCTACTATCGCATCTGCCCGGAGTTCATCATCGAACTCCGCTCCTCGTCCGACCGCCTCGGCGAGCTCAAGAAGAAGATGGAGCTGTGGATGGCGAACGGCGTCCAGCTTGGCTGGCTGGTCAACCCGGATCGCAAGCAGGTCCTGGTTTATAAAGCAGGCGCGCCGCAGCCGGAAACCTTTTCCGGCATTGAGCTCCCCGGCTCCGGACCGGTTGAGGGCTTCCGCTTGAACCTGATCGATGTATGGGATTGTTACTGAATAAGCCTCCTGATGAGTTGTCAAAGTGCAGAAAAGCAGGTCCGCTGCGCTCAGGATCACCCTTGCGAAAAGCTGTACCGGCAGGCATGGAGAGAGCAATATGAACATCGATCTCGCAGGAAAAGTCATTGTTATAACCGGAGCCGCAAGCGGCATCGGACGAACGCTCGCGCTTGGACTTGCGGCTGAGGGTGCCCGGATCGCGGTGCTGGCACGAGACCGCGAGCGGGCGCAGCTTGTTGTTGACGAGATCTCAAAGATTCCTGAAGCTGCGCCCGCGCTTGTGCTGGTCGCTGACGTAAGTGACGAAGCCGCTGTGATTCGAGCCGCTGCTGAAGTCGATGCAGAGTACGGGCGCGTAGACGCTTTGATCAACAATGCAGGGTGGATGCCGGGCAGTCACCCGATTCTTGAAATGGAGCTCTCCGTGTTCGAGCGAGTGCTGCAATCCAACCTGGTCGGCAGCTTTCTCACTACGAAGCACTTTGCGCCCCTGATGATTCGCAGCGGCGGCGGCCGCATCGTCTACATGTCGAGTATCGCTGCGGTGCAGGCTAATCCCGGGGGTACTGCCTATGCCGCATCCAAGGCGGCGCTCAATATGCTCTCCAACATCGCACACGTGGAACTCAGCAATGACGGTATCCGCACGGTAGCTATCGCGCCGGGGCTTACCGATACGCCGGGCATGCGCGCCATCGTAGGCGATGAGCATAGAGCGCGTGTTGCTGCGAAGTATCCCGGTGGCAGGATCGGCCAGCCCGAAGATCTCGTTGCGTTGACTGCATTTCTGTGCAGCCACGCAGCCGAGCACCTTTCAGGCACCGTCATCACGGTGCGGCCTGCCGTCAATCGTTGATGCACCATGGCCTGCAAAAGCGTCCAGCAAAGCCGGCTATGGCAGGCCGCCGTTTGCCGGTCATACAATCACTGGGATATTTGTTTTACTATCAGCCTGGTCTGGAAAACAGGCACCGCAATCGTCTAACAGGTAGATCGGCTTGTGCCTCGTGTCTGGCCGTTTTTTTGAAAGGTAAATCATGTTCACACGCCGTACGTTTATCGGTTCCGCTGCCGCAGCCGGTTTTCTCCCCCTGGTCCCCAGCTGCTTGTCGCAAAAAGTTCAGGGTGAAGACCTGACGCAGTACGTCAACATCCGCGTGGGCACCGGCGGCCACGGTCACACCTTTCCCGGCGCGACCATGCCGTTTGGCGCTGTGCAGCTAAGCCCGGATACCTACACTACCGGCTGGGACTGGTGCGCAGGCTACTACAACGCGGATGCATCGATCCAGGGCTTCACCCATACGCATCTCAGCGGCACCGGCGCGGGTGACATGCTCGACGTGCTGCTGATCCCCAATGTAGGCCCGGTCAAGTGGGAGTCCGGCTCACGCGAGAACCCGTCTGAAGGCTATCGCGCTCCGTTCTCGCACGCCGATGAAATGATGGAACCCGGCTACTACTCCGTTCCGCTTAAGGATCGCGCCGTGCTCGCCGAGCTGACCGCGACTACCCGTGTCGGGCTGCATCGCTACACGTTTCAGAAAGCGGGTGACGCACACTTCATCCTCGACATGGCCCATGCCTACGGCGACGCGCGTCATAACCCGGTCAAGGCAGCTACGCTGACCCTTGCGGATGACCACACTGTTACCGGCTATCGGCAGGTTGAAGCCTGGGCCGGTGGACGGAAGATTTTCTTTGCGATGCAGTTCTCCAAGCCGTTTGCGACTGTGGACCTACAGCAGGATGGGACCGTGCTGTCCGGCGGCAGCAAGCAGGCGCAGGGCACGCTTGTGAAAGCGGCGATCCACTACCAGCCTGCTGCGGGTGAGGTCATCCTTGTCCGCACCGGCATCTCCGGCGTTTCCGTCGCCAATGCCATGAAGAACCTCCAAGCGGAGATGCCCGGCTATGACTTTGACGGCACCCGGGCTGCCGCGAAGCGAGCCTGGCAAGCCGAGTTGAGCCGCATCCACATTGAGACTACCGATGCCACCCAGCGGACGATTTTCTACTCTTCGCTGTACCACATGCTGGTTGCCCCCACCACTTACAGCGACAGCAACGGCGAGTACATGGGCATGGACGGCCAAACGCACACACTGGCCGGCGGCGAGGCCAACTACACTGCCTATTCGCTATGGGACACCTTCCGCGCATTGCACCCGTCCTACACGCTATTTCTGAAGGACCGCGTACCCGGCATGGTAAACAACCTGACCCGCATGGCCCAGACCAGCCCTGAAGGCATGCCCGTGTGGCCGCTCCAGGGTAAGGAAACCGGCACCATGACCGGCTACCACTCGGCTTCTGTAATGGCAGAGGCCATACGCAAGAAGATCGGCGGTATCGACACTCAGGCTGCCTACGCGGTAATGCGCAAACGCAACATGGATGACAACTGGGAAGGTCTGGGCTACTACCGCGACCTCGGCTATATCCCAGCCGACAAGGAAGAAGAGTCTGTTTCAAAGCTGCTGGAGTACTGCTATAACGACTGGGCAGTTTCGCATGTGGCCGACGCCGTAGGCCGCCATGATGACGCGGCGATTCAACGTAAGCGCTCGCAGAATTACCAGCACTTGTTCGACGCCAAGAGCGAGTTCATTCGCGCCCGGCTCAGCGACGGCAAGTATACCGATCCTTTCAACCCCATCGACATGGGCCATACTGAAAAGTACCGCGACTACACCGAGTCCAATGCCTGGCAGACCACTTTCGGTATCCAGCATGATGTCAAGGGCTACATGACCCTATGGGGCGGCCGCGAGCCTTTTGTCGCTAAGCTCGACCAGCTGTTTATCGTTCCTTCCACGCTACCTGCGAATGCGCCGCCCGACATCGCCGGCCTGGTGGGCCAGTATGCGCACGGCAATGAGCCGTCACACCACATTGCCTACTTGTACGTCTACGCCGGTCAACCCTGGAAGACGCAGGCACGGGTAGCCATGCTGCGGCAAACCATGTATCGCAACGACCCCAATGGCTTGGAAGGCAATGAGGACTGCGGCCAGATGTCAGCCTGGTACTTGATGAGCGCGCTGGGGCTGTATGCGGTTGACCCGGTCAGCGGCAATTACGTGCTCACCTCGCCGCTGTTTGAGAAGGCGACGGTGCAGGTCGGTGACGGTAAGGAGCTGGTTATCGAAGCCAAGCGCCCCAGTCCGGATGCGATCTACGTCCAGTCTGTCGCGCTCAACGGCAAGCCGCTCGACCGGCTCTGGGTATCGCATGAGGAGATCGGCCACGGCGGGCATCTCTCGTATGTGCTCAGCACGCAGCCCAACATGACTCTTGGAACGGCTGTCGATGTGGCACCGCCATCGCTGACCGCATAGTCTCTCTCAAACAACACGACTACAGGTGACGCGAGTCAGCTGTAGTCGGAAGATGTGGAATCAGCGCTACGATGGCACTTGAACACCTGGGGGTAAGTATGGCCACCGCACTCATCACCGTAGAAGAGTACCTGCGCACCAGCTACGAACCCGATGCTGAATATATAGATGGCGTTATTGAGGAGCGCCCGATGGGTGAAGGAAAACACTCTGCCTGGCAAATGACGATTGGAGCCTTCTTTTTCATGCGTTCACGGGAATGGCACATCCGTGTACGACCCGAGCTGCGTACCCAGACAGGCACACGCCGCTACCGGATACCGGATTTGGCAATCATCACCCCGGAAGCCGCAGATCAACCGATAGCAACCGTAGCGCCCCTCATTGCTATTGAAATTCTCAGCCCCGAGGACCGCATTGCCACGCTTCTCGTTCGCCTCGCTGATTTTGAATCCATGGGCATTCCAGCTATCTATGTTGTCGATTCCGAGGATGGTTCCCTGTTTCGCTTTCAAAGTGGAAAGCTCGGTGCGGCTGCAAGCATTTCTGTTCGTGACCGTGAAGTGTCCTGGTCTGAAATTGCCGAGACACTATGCTGAATGGAATTTCCTTCCGCAGGCTTACTCCTTAAGCCTGAGTTCTCTTGTACGCTGAAGGCCCATGCTAACTCGACGCTCATTGTTCCACTCCGCACTCGCCCTTACCGCCACCGCTCGCCTCTCTGCTTTTGCTCAATCTGCTGTACCCTTAGTCGGACCGGTGCTCGACAAGCGCCCAGCACCCGGCGAACGGCGGTTTACAAGCCCTGCCGTTGAAGCGGCGATTGCACGCGTGAGCCAAGGGATTGCCGACCCGCAGCTCGCGCTCATCTTCGCCAATTGCCTGCCCAACACACTCGACACCACCGTTGCGCCGGGCAGCTTTGAGGGCAAGCCCGATACCTTTGTCATTACCGGTGACATCGATGCCATGTGGCTGCGCGATTCGTCCGCGCAGGTGTGGCCGTACCTGCCGTTCTGCAAGGAAGACCCGAAGCTTTCCACGCTGATTGAGGGCGTTATCCGCCGACAGACCCGGTGTATCCTGCTGGACCCGTATGCCAATGCGTTTTTGCCGAGCCCATCGAGTGCACCGCTCTCCTGGTCAACGCACGACCAAACCGATCTGAAGCCCGGCGTGGGCGAGCGCAAGTGGGAGATTGATTCGCTTTGCTACACGGTGCGCCTGGCGCACGGTTACTGGCGCGCTACCGGCAATCTTGCCCCATTCGACGCGCAGTGGCGCGACGGGGCGCGCGCGATTGTACGGACGTTTCGTGAGCAGCAGCGCAAGGAAAATCAAGGGCCGTACCACTTCCAGCGCGCCGCCTACGCCCCGACTGATTCGCTGCCCATGTCCGGGTACGGCAATCCCGCACGGCCTGTCGGGCTCATCTTTTCCGGCTTTCGTCCATCGGATGATGCCTGCATCTATCCGTTGTTTATCCCTGCGAACCTGTTCGCGTTGCGTAGCCTGACCCAGCTTGCCGAGCTCGCAAATGCCGTTCATGACCAGACTCTTGCTCAAGACGCTCATGCGCTTGCATCAGAAGTCGGCACGGCACTGGCGAAATACGGTTACATCTCTACATCGGCGGGCACGATTTGGGCCTACGAAGTAGACGGTTACGGCAACACGCTGCGCATGGACGATGCCAACGCACCCGGGTTGCTGTCGCTCGATTATCTAGGCTGCGTGCTTGAGGGCGACCGCTCCGTGTACCGGCGCACTCGCGCTTTCGTTCTCTCGCCGGATAACCCGTACTTCTTCAAGGGCACTGCCGGTGAGGGGGTAGGCGGTCCACATGAAGGCCTGAACTACATATGGCCCATGTCGATTATCTTTCGCGCGTTTTCAAGCACTGACGACCGTGAAACTGCAGCCTGCCTGCGGACGCTGCGCAACACGACCGCCGGAACGTACTTCATGCATGAGTCGTTCTGGAAGGATGATGCGAGCAAGTACACGCGCACCTGGTTCGCGTGGGCGAACACCTTGTTTGGGGAGTTGATTTTGACGCTGGCAGAGCGCAATCCGGCATTGCTGCGAGAAAATTACTCATAGGTCTTTTCAAATTTCCTGGTTCACATAAGAAAGTAGCAGAAGAGGTTACGTGATAACCGGACTAAACCACACAACACTGGCTGTACGCGACTTGGAAAAATCTTTTCTATTTTATACAAGAGAGTTAGGTTTGCGCCCTGTTGCCCGGTGGTACAAAGGCGCGTACCTAATTGCAGGCAATGATTGGATTTGTCTCAATCTTGACCCTGAGACCCGAACAGCGCCTTACCCTGAGTACACACACCTGGCTTTCAGTGTTGCACAGGAAGAGTTTGCTGCAATGGTTACCCGCTTACAGGAAGCAGGGGTAATTTGCTGGCAATCCAACCATAGTTTTGGAGATTCGTTCTACTTTCTCGACCCAGATGGACACAAGCTGGAGATACATACTTCCGATTTGAGAGCGCGACTTGGAGCGCTTCAAGCAACTCCACCGAAGGATTTGATCCTTTTTCCTGAGAGTTGAGCTTGCGTGTCGTTTAGATAAGTGCCACGCGGTGATGAAGCAGATCCTTCGCTGCACTCAGGATGACTCGGGCATGAAAATTAAAGAGACTCACATATCAACCGTTGAGATGTAGGAACCGTCTTTGTACCAAGCCAAAAGATGCGAGGGTCAACTCAGCATAGCCACCAACTGCTCTATGCGCAGCGGCGTTATGCTTTCCGCACCACGTGTCACGGCAGGCCCGGCAACGAAGGCTTCTCCGTGCCCCTCCACATACGCCAGCAGCGTGGCACGAGCGCCGTCCGTCCGGTGCTGCATCGCCAGCCACGCATAGTAAACAGCCATGTCAGCGTCTACCAGCGCGCCGTCAGCGTCGAGCTCCGCGCCCTGTGCCCGCTGTTCCAGCATGTCGTTCATCGAGGCGGGTTTGCGACGTGGAGCAAAGCGCAGTAGCAGCGTTTGCGGCTGCGTGCGGCGCACCAGCTCTACCGCCGCTGCCTGCACAAAGCTGGTGCTGTACAGCTGCGTACCGCTGCCCTGCGTCAGCAGCGACACGAGAAAGTGCTGCATGCGCGCGTCGGGGGTCACCTTCTCCAGACCAAGCGCTTCCGGGCGCATCGCAGCCAGCCGGTCTGCCAGTGCTTCCGGGCCGGAGCCCTCGCGGACAGCGCGATCCATCTCGCGCAGCACGGCATCCGTAACCGGCGCGAGCGCGGGAAAACTGACTTGCTCAATTGCCGTTTTTGGTGGGAACGGCCAAGGCTCGCCACCCTCCACATACCAATGGGTGTAGGCACTTGCATCGGCTTGGGCGCGTTTGGCAAGCAAAGCCGTAAGCGTTGCAGACGCGCCGGTTTCATCCAGTTTGCGCACATATAAACCTTGCTTACGCAGGCGTGTGAAGAGCGGGTACCTACCCGGAGCAGCGCCTCGACCCATGACAGCAATCAACATGGGCGCGGCACCTCCCGGAGCATGTCGCGTTTGCGGCAGCTCGGCAAACAAGGTTTCTGCCGCGCGGTGGTAGGCATCGATCTGGCGTGTACGCCATAACGTGCCGGACAGCGCACTGACAAACATCGCAGGCTGTTGTACCCAGTCCATATGTTCCAGCTCGGACGGTACTTCAATACTTGAGAATGCCTGCGTCAAGTCAGGCCTGGCTTGTAGGGCGGTAAGCTGAAGGCGCAGCCGCTCCGCCTCGACCGGGAACAGCGTCGGGTATTGCTGCACCTGCACCAGGTAGCTCGGCAGCAGCGAGAGCGGCATCGCACGCAAGGCAGTGAGATACTCGCCTGCGAGTGCGCGGGAGCTTTGCGGGTAGCCGGTAAACGATGTTGCATGCAGGTCGCCGGGCTTCACAGCAGCTCCGGCACAAGCCTGCCATCGGCGAACGGAGTTGCAAAGCCCAGCATGGCCCCTGCGGTCGGCACCACGTCAATGGACTCCAGAGGCCGCTCCACGATGCGCCCTGCCTGCGCCCCGCGCCCCAGTGCCAGCATCCAGGTGGTGCGCGCCATTGCGCTGCCCGTGCGGTGGTGTTGAAAGCCGCTTGCCTCCCCGTCTGCGTCACGGCCAAAGTCCGGCAGCAGCAGCAGGGTGGTGCGGCCTGCATACTCCGGGTTGGCTTGCACCTCCTGCCACAACTCGGCCACTAGCCGGTCGGCACGCTGAATCGCGTCGATGTACAACGAGAAAGCTCCGCTGTGCGCCACGTCCATGTCGTGCAGCGTCAGCAGGATCAGTGACGGCGCAACCTCTCGCATCAACTGCCGGGTGATGAACAGCGACAGTTCGTCGGGACTCGCAAGCGAGCGCGCATGCGCTGTGAACTCGGCTAAAGATAACCGCAGCAGGCTTGCCATGCGCTCCAGCTCCCCTTCATCTTCAGCGGTGCTTACATGGCCTTGCACAGGCGTTTCGTAATTGTCGTGCAGCAGCGAGGCATAGTCGCGCAAAGTGTGGTGCTGCGCCCCTGCGGCCAGCGCCAGCAGCCGTTTGGGCAGCACTACTTCTGCGCCGTATGCCGGGCCATATGCAAGGTGGCTGCCCGCACCCAACCGGTCAAAGCCATTGCTGGGCGCGATCACCCACGCATCACGCGCGGGCCGGTGCAAGCCCTTGCGGTGGTACTCAAATAATGTGGGCGCGGTGGGCGGCTGCGCTACAAAGTTGTTAAAAGTCTGGTAAGTGCCCGTAGCGATGCCGGCTGTGGCAACGTAGTGGCCAAGGATGCCGCGGTTGACCACCTGCGGAAAGAACGTACCCTGGGGTGCCAGCGTGCCCACCATGTGCGGGATATTCGCCTGCCCCAGCAGCGAGAATGTTTCATCATCGCGCGCGCCGCCGCCGAACGTGACTACGATCAGCTTGCGTCCCGCGACGCCGCTCTCGCCGAAGAGCCGCCGCGGCTGTGCCGCTGCGGCTGAAGCCCCCAGCGCGCGGGTCAAAAACTCACGCCGCGTCCAGGCGTGAGCGGCGCTGCGGTCTGCCCACCGGCGAAACGGTGCAAACGGCGCAACCTCCTGCATGCTTTGCCCTCCGGTGCAGCCGATTCTAAGCTGTAACCTGCATGGCTGTCTGCGGGTACTGTCAGTCGATGCACCGGTACTTTCCACGTATCGCTCGGCAAACGTCTATCCCAGCAGGTATTCTCGCCTTGACCAATCGACCAATCGATTCATTGACCAACGAGGCTTTCCCACAAACGATGTCCGCCAAGACCGACACCCGCGAAGAAAAGATCATGCGCCTTCTACTCTCCCGGGGTTCAGCTACCATCGACGACCTGCTGGACGCCATCGGCACCTCGGCACCGTCGCTTCGGCGCGACCTGAGCCGGCTTGAAAATCGCGGCCTGGTACGCCGCACCCATGGCGGTGCCATGCTGGTAGAGCCGCTGCTCTATGAGCCGTTTCGCTACGACACCAGCTTTCAGGCGCGTGAGCAGCGAGCCGCCGCAGAGAAACGCCGTATCGCGCTGGCCGCTGCCGATCTCATCCAGCCGAATGAGACGGTCGGAATCACTGCCGGTACCACGACCACGCAGGTAGGCCGGGCGCTGCGGCACCGGGCCAACATCAAGGTTGTGACCAATGCCATCAACATCGGCATGGAGCTGTGCAACCAGCCGGGCATGCGCACCTCCATCACCGGCGGCACACTACCCTATGCATGGTCGTTCTCGCTTACCGGTCCGGCAGCCATCCGGTTTATGGACGACGTGTACCTCGATAAGGTCATATTGAACGTAGTAGGACTGCACCCGGAGCGTGGCTGTACGACATTGGAGCAGGATGAAGCCCTGACCTTTCGCGCGATGGTCCGACAAGCGCGCGAGGTGATTGTGGTAGCGGACTCGTCCAAGCTGGGCAAAATCTCATCGTCACTTATCTGCCCGGTTGCCGAGGTGCATACGCTGGTAACAGACAATGGGGCGACTGATGAAATAGTCGCCCCATTGCTTGAACGCGGTTTGCGGGTGTTGAGGGTTTAGGACGGCCTGCGCAGCCTGCGGCCACTTTACGGCGTGTACTCGTTTTTACGCCGACCACTGCGCAGTAATTTACTTGCCGGGCTTGTGCTCCAGGTGACCGCCGAAGCCGAACCGCATGGCCGACAGAATTTTGTTTGCGAACTCACCATTGTTCCGCGATGAGAAGCGCGAGAACAAGGCCGCGCTTAGTACGTCTACCGGTACACCTTCGTCGATAGCCGCGATAGTCGTCCAGCGACCTTCGCCTGAGTCGGAAACCTGCCCGCCGTATGTATCCAGGTCCGGCTTTTCAAGCAGTGCCGCAGCTGTCAGGTCCAGCAGCCAGGATGAAATCACCGAGCCGCGCCGCCACACTTCCGCTACGTTTTCAAGCTCAAAGTCATACATGTAGTGTTCCGGTGTGCGCAGGGGCGTCAGCTCGGCAGAGTGCTCCTGCTCCTTCTGCTTGCCGATGTTGGCGTTCTTCAGGATGTTGAAACCCTCGGCGTAAGCCGCCATGATGCCGTACTCAATGCCGTTGTGGACCATCTTGACAAAGTGGCCTCCGCCGCTCTCGCCGCAGCGTAGGTAGCCTTCTTCAGACGTCGAATCCTTGCCGTTCTCGCGGCCCTTGGTGCGCCCGACATCGCCGCGGCCGGGAGCCAGTGTTTTGAAAATCGGATCGAGATACTGCACAGTCTCCGCAGCGCCGCCGATCATCATGCAGTAGCCGCGCTCCAGGCCCCACACGCCGCCGCTGGTGCCTACGTCCAGGTACTTGATGCCCTTTGTCTCAAGATCCTTGGATCGGCGAATATCGTCGATGTAGTACGAATTGCCGCCGTCGATCAGGATGTCGCCGCTCTCAAGGTGCGGCGTAATCTTGTCGAGCATGCTGTCGACCGCGCCCGCAGGCACCATCAGCCACACCACGCGCGGCGCTTGCAGCTTGCCCAGGAAATCTTCAAGCGAGGTGGACCCCTTTGCGCCCGCGCCCTCCAGATCCTGCACTGCTTTTTCGCTCAAGTCCGACACCACTACGTCGTGTCCGCCGTTCATCAGGCGCTTTGCCATGTTCGCGCCCATGCGGCCCAGGCCTACCAAACCAATCTGCATGCTTTTCTCCTTGTGTGTCACGGTGTGTCACGCCTCGTTCCCAGCAGACGCGCCGGTTCACCACTCATGGTATTCGATGCGCTTGGCAAGCGGCTATAACGGACGTTCCAGCACGCTGATACCCTGACCATCGGCCACGATAACCCGAGTGGCCATATTCAGGAACAGTCCATGTTCCACCACTCCAATAATCGAGCGCAGCTCGGCGGCTGTTTGCTCCGGGTTGGGGATGGAACCAAAATGGCAGTCGAAGATCCAATTGCCCTCGTCAGTGAGGTAGGGAGTATTCCCGGTCTTGCGCAATACGGGGTTAGCACCCAGCGTTGCCAGGCGTTTTTCAACCAGGGCCCCGGCAAATGGAATCACTTCTACCGGCAGCGGGAACTTGCCGAGCATAGGCACTACCTTGCCCTCGCCCACCACCACGATGAACTGTTTTGCCGCCGAAGCCACGATCTTCTCGTGCAACAGCGCCCCGCCGCCGCCCTTGATCAGTGACAGGTCGGGTCCCACCTCATCGGCACCATCGATGGCTATATCAAGCTCACCGACTTCAGCAAACGTCGCCAGTGGAATGCCGCTTTTACGTGCCAGCTCCCCTGCCGCGTGCGAAGTAGGAACCCCCAGAATCGTCAGCCCGGCCTGCACCCGTTCGCCCAGCAGCTCCAGAACGAACTTCGATGTGGTGCCGGTCCCAAGCCCAACCCGCATACCGTCCTTCACATAGATCATGCTGCGCTCCGCCGCTTGGCGTTTTGATTCGTCCGCT
>CAXSFX010000034.1:0-26097 GCA_964236655.1 uncultured Acidobacteriaceae bacterium
CTGGGCAACCCTGGTACTGGTCGCGGGGCTCTTCATCCTGGTCCGCGCCGTGGAGAACGTGGGCGCACTCCGCCTTACTGCGCACTGGCTTGCCTGGGCGCAGCAGCTCGCGCCCGCCGTCGGCGCTTTGCTGGTGGGCTTTGCAGTTGCCGTTGCAAACAACCTGGTCAACAACCTGCCGCTCGGCCTCATCGCCGGTAGTACGCTCCACGCGGTGCATGGGAGCGGGCTGATAGCAAATGCCGTGCTCATCGGCGTAGACCTTGGACCGAACCTCTCAGTCACCGGCTCCCTTGCCACCATCCTCTGGTTATTGGCCCTTCGCAAAGATAAACGCAAAGATAAAGAGGAACTCAATGTAAGCTTCCTGCAATTTCTACAAGTCGGCGCAATCGCCATGCCCATCGCCCTGCTCTGCGCCCTGGGCTCGGCTATCGCCATGCAGGCGTTCACCCGCCGCTAGGAAGCTCCTCAAAGCAAGGTCTCTAGGGCGCGACCACTTCAAACAGCAGCCCGGTCCCGGCGCGCAGCTTCCAATGCGGGTCCGTGAGCTTGAAAACAACCGCACCTCCGTCATTCACCGGTCCAATGCTGAAGCCATTCAGGTCATAAACACCGGCTGCCGTGGTCGAGAACGGCCCCATTGCTCGCTCCGGTCCGTCCGGCGCAAGCGGCGGCGCGTACACCCCGGTGCCGTCCGCGCGGCCCACCGGCTGGCTATATCGGTCATACACTTTCGTCGCGACGTTGACGCCGTACACCTCATCGCCGCCGATCTGCACTGTCGTCCAGTCGCTGGTGCTGTGGGTGCCGCCGCCCAAGGGAGTGTGCGTTTCGATCACGTCGAGCCAGCTGGCAGCAGCCAGCAGCTTGACACGTACCGGTTCCATAGAGCCATGCCAATCTACCGTGGTAAACAGGAGACTCAACCCCGTCGGGCTCACGGCCGTCACCAGGCCCACTACCTCCGCGCTGCTTGCAATGTACCCGCCGTCAGCAAGCGGAACCCGCTGCACCAGCCGCGCCGCCACCTTTGCGCCTACACGTACATGCTTCGCATCCAGGCTCCCCTTCAGCGTCACAGGCAACGTAGAACCGACAGGCACAGGCGCAAACACCGGTTTCGCTGCGCCTGCCGCCGGGGCCGCGCTAGCCGCCCATGAAAAGAGCAGCAACGCCCATGCTGCTGTGTACCGGGCTGTATAGCTAGCTGTATGGCGTCCCAAGATCCCTCCTTACGGCTCTCGACTGGCGCATCGCAACGTTATAAATCCCGATCCCGACAATTGTCACGGCACAGAAAACAGAAAATCAGGAGTGAGTCTTCAATGGCATCGCAGGGTTCCGCAAACTGCGGAAGCAAGTAATAGTAACTATGATGTCCAATCAGGTAAGAGTTCTCTTACCGGGCTGCACAGTTTCTTTACATCAAGTGCTGTAAATTGAACCCGCAAACAACAAAAGCAGCCCGCAGGCTGCTTTGCTTTAAAAATGAATGGTGCCGAAGAGAGGACTCGAACCTCCACACCCTTGCGAGTACGTGGACCTGAACCACGCGCGTCTGCCAATTCCGCCACTACGGCACTTCCGCCCCATATACCTGTTACTGATGAGGCGCAGGAAGCAGTCTTGAGTCTCCCAAAATGAACCCTGCCTGTCAAATCGCTGCCTGCCTGCATCGTAACTAGCACTCGCAAGTGTACCTGGAGGGCAGGGAAGCAGATGAACGAAACAGAACTCGGGACAATCCCCGGAGGCCATGCGGCGGAAATTCGAAGACTGGTGCACGATCTCAGCAATGCGCTCGAAATCATTGTGCAGACCCACTACCTGCTCAAGCTGGGCACGCCTGACGAGTCGAACCTTCAATGGCTCAACCTCATGGACAATGGTGTGCGCCAGGCCACGGCGGTCAGCGGAGACCTGCGCCGATACATCGTCCTGCACGCCGCCGGCAAATAGATCGCTACTGCCCGGGCGCTCGCTTCAGGCTGACCGTGCGTTTCATCTCGTCCGCACCGGCAGAATAGGTTGTAAGAGTACCGGTCAGCAGGTAGGTGCCGGGCAGCGTCGGGCTCGACCCCGACTCGCGCCCAGGACCGGTAGCGCCGCGCTCCAGGTGCCCGCTGAAGCTGTACGAGACACCATGGATCGCCTGCGTGGCAAACGCAACCGCGTGCCCATCAACATGGGTGGTGACAAAGCGGTACGTTACCGCAGCCACATGCGGGTCCGGGTCTACGTGCTCTGTCATGTAGCCGTCAAGCCGCCCACCCTCAAAGTACAGCTCGATCTCCCCGCCATGCTTGTCCCAAGGGTAGCGGCCTTCCGACTCGGGCGGCATATCTGTATGGCCGGTCGCAGCCACCGGCCTGGGCGCGGCCCCAGACTCCTCATCAGGGCTTCGAGCTGAGCGCTTTTGCAGCGACGGCGGCTTCGCCCCCGCATCCGGCCTCGTACCTTGCGTAGCATCCGGCGCTATCGTCCGGGGTGTTTCCTGTGGCTGGTCCGCAGTTTGCCCGCGCAGCATCCACGGTACAAGTAGCAAGGCTGCCAGCAGCGCCGCCCTGCTACCCAGGCTCCCGACCAACTTACTGACCCGTCCCCACGCTCTTCTTCCTTGCTGTCTCAAACTCATCGCCTGCCTTCCACTCCGTGGGCGCGCCCGTGCTCGCCTGCCAGCCCAGCATCAGCCCAAACTGCGCCATGCGCGCATCGCCTCGAAAGTCCATGCTCTCGTGGTACTCATCGCTCGGCTGGTGGTAGTGGTGCGCGGTGTAATCCTTTTGCTGCGCCTCGCCCCATGCGGCGTCATGCCCTTCAAACAACGTACCCTGGCCGATTGAAAATGCCGGGATGCCCACCCGTGCCAGTGAGAAATGGTCGGACCGGTAGTAGGAACCTGCCAGCGGAAACTGGTCCGGCTGGATCTGCAACCCGAACGCCTGCGCCGTCTTCTCGACAATCGGACGGAACTGCGTCCGCTCAGAACCGCTCACCTCCGCACTCATCGGTATACCGATCGGTGCCAGGTCGTCGTAATTCAGGTCCAGCGCCACATCTTTCGCAGGCACCGGCGGGTGCAGTCCCAGGTACGCCGAGCCCAGCAATCCCTGCTCTTCCGCGGTCACTGACGAAAAATAGACCGTATGCGGCGGCGGTGTTTTCGCCTGCGCAAACGCCCGACCCATCTCGATCACGATGCCGCAGCCGGTCGCATTGTCGGCCGCACCGTTGTAAATACCGTCGCCCTTCGCGTTCGGATCGATCCCCAGGTGGTCGTAGTGCGCGCTGTACAAAACAGCCTTGGTCTCAGCGGTATCCACCCCCTCCACCTTGCCCACCACGTTCGCCGAGCTGTACGGCCGCACCACGCTGGCTACGTGCGCCTGCAGCCGAACCGGCAGCTCTACCGGTTTGAAGCCCCGCTTGCCCGCTGCATCAATCTCCTTGTCCAGGTCGAGCCCGGCAGCAGCCATCAGCTTGCGCGCCGTGTCGAGCTGCAGCCAGCTTGCCGCCTTGAGCGTCGCCAGCGTATCGCCTTTTAAGTAGCTCTTTTCAATTGCCTGCGAGTTCTGCACCACAGCCCACGGATAGCTCGCCAGGTCCGTCCGGTGAATGATGAGCACCCCCACCGCCCCCAGCCGCGCCGCCTGCTCGTACTTGTAGGTCCAGCGCCCGTAGTAGGTCAGCGCTTTCGCTTTGAAAAACTTCTCATCGTCCGACGGCGGCTCGTTCACAATCACCAGCAGGACTTTTCCTTTTACATCCACGCCCGCGTAGTCGTTCCACCCGTACTCGGGTGCGTTGATGCCGTAACCGACAAACACAATCGGTGCATCGAAATCAGCGGTTGCGACGCCGCGCTCGTCCTTGGTCACAAACTCAGCGTTGTAAACCAGCGGCATCGGTGCGCCCGCCGTAGCGCCTTTTTGAGGCACCAGCGTAAACTTCGTCGCGGCCTCATCGGTATGCACCGCGTACAAGTCCACCTTCTGAAAATACGTGCCGCCATCCCCGGCAGGCTTCAGCCCGTTCAACGCAAACTCTGTCGCAATGTACTCGGCTGCCAGTTCCGCACCGCGCTTGCCCGGCCCGCGGCCTTCCAGCAAGTCGCTCGACAGGAACTTGACATGCGCACGAATATTCTCAGGGTTAATCAGCGAAGCCGCTTGCTGCGCGGCATCCGGTACCCCGGCAACCTGCGGCACAGGAGGCAAAGCAGCAGGTTGCTGCGCGGTTGCAGACAAGGCAAGCAGTGCGAGAGGCAAAACGGCAAGTACAGAACGGGGCATGGATGCTCCTCAAAGGATGTGTGAGAAGGTATATCACGCTGTAAGTATGGGTCCGCCTGAGCGAAGCCGAAGGATCTGCTTTGTTTTTGAACTTTGCGCCGCCGCCTGGAAGCAATGCCGGCGGTAGCCACAAGTTTTACCCCTGGACGGGTGCATTCCTATGACGCAGACTGACGTAGCACCCGGCAACCATGCCGAGCCCAAAGGAATCACGGTATGAGCATGAGCGCAAACATCGCAGGCGAACTGGCGATGCTCGTCAGGAACGTGCCGTTCCAGCACCTCTACGCCGGCACCCTGCCGCTATGGTTCCTGGTGCTGGCACTCTTCCTACCCCGCCTGGCGCTATTTTTAGGCTGGTTGCAGGGGTTCCGCTTTCCCGTGCTGTTCCCGGCACCGTTTCTGGTCGATGCCATCTTCTGGCTCCTGCTGCCGCGTGTGCTGGTCCTGCTGATGATCTACGCCCGCGAAGGTATCAGCACCTGGTTCGGTATCCACCTGCTGGCTGCGCTTCTGGTCTACGGCACCGGCTCGCACCGCTTTGCCAATCGCGGTTAAATCCCTCAAAAAGTTTGAATCCAAAACATCAAAAGTTCGGCCATAGATCAAGCCGCATAAACACCTTGCGAGCCAGGCCTGTCAGCGGCACCCCCGGCAACTCATCGCAGGACTGCCACACCATTCCCTCCGTGCTCGGCAACTCGCTTTCCTCCATCGCCACAATGCTGATGGTGAAGTTGGTAGTGGTAATAGCATGCTTCAGCCGCAAAACAGGCAGCCGGCCCGGCACCGCATGATTATGTACCTGGCTGTTTGTATTCGTAAAAAAGCTTGAAAGCGGCTCCGGTATCTCCGGCAGCTCCCACATGCCGGCCATCAGGCTCTCCCCCGCACCGCGCTGCACCAGCAGCACCTCGCGCAGCGGAAAACCGTCCGGGGCAATGCCTGCATCACGCATCACCAACGCATAAGCGGTGGCGCGCCGCAGCTGCGGTTTACTGGCTGTTCTAGGGTGCTCGCCGCGAGTGCGGCACCATGGTTGCACTGGGCAATAGAGGCATCGCGGTGCGCGCGGCAGGCACACCGTGGCTCCCAGTTCCATCATGGCCTGGTTGCTGTCACCCGCGTGCTCCGGGTCAAGCAGAGCCTGCGCGCCCGCGCGGATCGCTCGCAACAGCTCCGGTGCCGACAGCTCCCCAGGCAATTTCCGAGAAGATTCTTCAGGCACTCCCAAGGGTGCTTCCTCAAACTCTTCACTCTCTCCATTGCTTGCCGCGGGCTTCGGGAAAAGCTCATCCATCCTGATAATGACCCGCTCCACATTGCCGTCAACCACGGCTATCGGTTCGCCGAAGGCAATGCTCGCAATGGCCGCCGAGGTGTACTCGCCGATGCCGGGCAGCTTGCGCAGCTCACCTGAAGCCTGGGGCAAAGCCCCGTTGTAGCTCTCCACCACCATCTGCGCCGCACGGTGCAGCATGCGCACACGCCGGTAGTACCCCAGGCCGCTCCACAGCGCCAGAACTTCCGGCTCCCCCGCCGCGGCCAGCGAAGCCACATCCGGAAACCGCTTCATCCAGCGGTCATAGTGATCCAGCGCTGCCGCGGTGCGGGTCTGCTGCAGCATGATTTCTGAAATCCAGATCGCATACGGGTCGCGTGAACGACGCCACGGCATGTCGCGCTTGTTTTGATAAAACCACGCCAGCAAGGCTTGGCCGGGAGTGTCAGGCATAGTGGCTCCATTCTAAGAGCTTTGTTCGCTACCGTGCATTTTGGAGCACCCACGGGCATCCGGCGCTTATAACGGATGTAGAGTTTCCCTGCCTTCACCCAGGATCAAAATGCCTACAAACAAGCCGCGATTTGCCCGTCCCACCTTCCTGATGTGCCCGCCTCGCTTTTTCGATGTGCAATATGTCATCAACCCCTGGATGGAAGGCAATCTCCATGCAGCCTCCTACCCGCTTGCCCTCGCTCAATGGAAAAAGCTGCATAACGCTCTCGCCGAGCATGCCGACATCCTGCAGGTGGAACCGCAGCCCGCCTTGCCCGATATGGTCTTTACCGCCAACGCCGGTCTCGTCAGTGGAGCCGACGGCACCGTCCTGCTCAGCCGCTTCCGCTGCGCCGAACGCCGGGGCGAGGAAAAGCACTTCCGCGCCTGGTTTGAAGTCGAAGGCTTCGAGGTTCACGAAGTGCCCGAGACACCCGAGACGCCCGAGACCACTCCATTCGAGGGCGAAGGAGACGCCCTGTTCACCCCGGATGGCACCCGCCTGTGGGCCGGCCACGGCTGGCGCACCAGCCTCCAAAGTCACGCCCTGCTGAGTGCATTATGGCCCGGTGTTGCAATTACCTCACTGCGCCTCATTGACCCGCGTTTCTACCATCTCGACACCTGCTTCGCCCCGCTCCCCAACGGTGACCTGCTCTACTATCCGCCCGCCTTTGACGAGCCTTCACGCGCGGCCATTGAAGCCTTCTACCCGCCTGAAAAGCGCATCGCCGTCGAAGAACCGGACGCCCTGCGCTTCGCCTGCAACGCCGTCACCATCGGCAACACAGTCCTGCTCAACGAAATTAGCCCAGGCCTGTGCAGCCGGATCGAAGCTCGCGGCCTGAAGGTGAAACAAGTGCAGCTCAGCGAATTTCTCAAAGCCGGCGGTGCCGCCAAGTGCCTCTGCCTGCGCGTCAGCAAGCTTGATAGCCCCACCGGCATCTGAGCCGCTATAGTAAAACTTACTGGAGGTCTTATGGCAACCACAACATACATTCCGGTCGAGACGTATCTCGACGGCGTCTACCGCCCTGATGTGGACTATATTGACGGCCGTATAGAGAGGCGCAACCTGGGAACAACAAATCATTCCAAATGGCAATCGGCTATCCAGCACTGGTTCCTGATACATGCGGAAGAATGGAACGTTTTCGTACGTCCCGAGCTCCGCATCCACGTCAGCGAAACCCGTTACCGCATTGCCGACGTCACCATCGTCGATGCAGCCGTGCCGGAGGAGCCCATCCCCACGCACCCGCCCCTGATTGTCTTTGAAGTCCTGAGCCCCAGGGACCGCCTCTCCCGCATCCGCGAACGCCTCAGTGACTTCGCCGCCATGGGCATCCCTGAAATCTGGCTTATCGACCCCGCAACCGGCACTTTCGACCGCTTTGAAGATGGCCAGCTCCTTCGCCGCGAGCAGTTCCACCTGGCCGAGCACGGTATCTCCTTCGCTATGAGCGAAATCACCAAGCTCGTCCGCTAGATATATTGAGCTACAAAATTGTATAAAGTATAATTCTCAGTAGACTTGCATAGAAATAACAATGCATACAGCAATCCTGCGCAAAGTCGGTAATTCTATCATGATGGCCGTACCTCCTGCTTTTCTAAAACAACTACATGTTTCAGCAGGCTCTACAGTCAGTATAGAGCTTGACGGCGAACGCTTTATCGTCAAGTCAACCCGCCCGCATTACACAGCAGCGGACTTCTCGCTAACTATGATTCAACCGCCCCCCTTGAAGAAGGGGAACGCGAGTGGCTTGACGCACCGGCAGTCGGTCGTGAATTGGTTTAAAGCAGGGAGATACCTATCTTGTCTCGCTTGATCCAACTTACGAGCATGAGCAGCAGGGCAACGTCCTGTACGAATCATTTCCATAGACATCTTCAATCACGTCACAAATACAGCTAGTAATATTTCCTGTTACTACCAAGCAAGCATTTGCGAGAAGAAACGGCTATGCAGTGCCACTTGCGTCTGCTGGAACAAAAACTCCTGGCAGCGTACGCTGTGATCAGTTGAAAACTATTGACATGTTTGCGCGTAAGGGAAAGCGTCTCGAAGCTGTTCCCAGGGAGATTCTGATGGAAGTGCTAGAAATAATTGCGGCACTGTTCCGGTAACACTCCCGCTCACTGCTCGCAACCAGAAAAACCTAGTGACTCCCCGACGAGTTGGCCGGTCTTGATTAGGGTTCCTCTGATCTTTTCTAGCGGAATTCGTGTTTCCTGGCAACGCGATCGGGAGACGAGAACGTCCTCAATCACTTCCCAGAGAGCGCGATGCTTTTTCAGATCGAACCGAACAGCTACCTTGCGGCCCTTCTCATCGGTGACAAACCGAATTTCGTTCATAGGATAATCTTACTTCGGGTTTAGGGATACTGGTCCGTTCATTGAGCGCAGGCTAACACCAATGCATTGCTTCGCTATGCTCCATGTCTCAGAAGCGAGACATGGAGCACCCCACAACACAAATTCGCTGCGACAAGTTTAGAAATCGCGCAAGATGAGAAATGACGAGAAGGAGAGAAACATTAAGAGTACGCCGGCTACAGCTAAGAAACGCGCTTGGCTTTCTGTGGCTGTGCACCCTAAGGCGAGCCCTACCAGGGCTGCGAAAAAAGCTGCGATAGGGCAGAGCATCAGGCCAACCATGATGAGATTGCGGAAAAGGTTAAAGCCCAATGAGATGAATGCAAGAGAGCAGGCTGCTGCAAGATATAGAGAAAGCGAAAGAGCCTCACACCACCATGCAATCGTTGCCGCTGCCGAGACTTTACCGGCGGAAGTACGATAGCGTACTCGCCACAGGAGGAATGCGGCGGGCAACGCGAATAGGCAAAACTTTAAGATCGCGTAAGCTTTCCAGTGCGGATTTGTAAGATCAGTGCCCATAAACTTTATTCTATTTCGCAAATACAAAGGCCACCCTTGCGGGTGGCCTTTGTGCATTTACGGCAAAGCAGCCGCTCGCTAGACACGTAGTCCTAATCCCCGGCCACTGTCTCTTCCTCCCGCACTTCGACCTGAGCAGTTGCCACCCGAGGTGCAGGCGCAATTGACCCGATCGAGATCAACCCCGGCTCCGCAGGCTTCTCACCAAGAACATTCTCCCGGTACAGCTTGGCCATACGAGCATTCTCGGCATCCTGCTTCATCTTGGCATCCCGCGCGCGCATCTTCTCCTCACGCGAGTTCTTCGCCACACCCGACAGCTCAAACGTATTATTCGCCGCCGAGTCCACGTGGTCCTGGTTCAGCACCAGCGTATGCTGCGCCTCGTTCAGGCCCACCTTCTTGCCGCCTGCGAAGATTTCATGCCGCCCATGCTCTTCATACCACTTGGTAAGCGTAGAAGTCATGTGCATCTTCTCGATGATGTTGCGCCAGCCCACACCCGTGTTGTAAGCACAGAAGGAAATTTCACCTTCCTGCGTAGCGTACGGAATGATGCACTGCTCGGTCCGGCGGAAGTCATAATTGAACAAGTCCTGGAACCACATGCCTGCGATAAACAGGAAGTTCCAGCGATCGTTGCGACGCTTCTCGATATCGGCCATGGTGCGGTCGGCTGTAACCTTGCCGTACTTGCGGCCGGTTGCGCCGAAGCACTTGTCAAACTTTGCCAGCAGATCGACGATGCGGAAGTGAGTCGGCGACTTGGTCGGGTCATAGTTCCGCAATAGCGCAAGAGATACGCCGATGATTGAGAGCCACTTGCCGCGCGCTGCATCGTTAATCTTTGCAACGTCCTTGGCCAAGCGGTCAGCATTTAGGAAGGCCGTTACCGGTACAGCTTCCTTCGTTTCCTTGTCGATCATCAGCGCCATGCCGATGCCGCAATTCGGGTGGCAGCCGCAGGAGAGCTGGCCCCAGTCATGGTTCGGTCCATGGACAAGATCGGCCCAGTCAGAGAAGGTCGACATGAATGAAATCGGGAACCAGTCGCGCGTTGGCTCGCCGAGACCGGTCTGATTCTTCACATCATGCGCCATGTGGCTCAGTGTGTAACGCTGCGCCTCGCGGCGTTCGTCCGTCACGTCCTCATCGCGACCTGTGAACGACACCGGCTGGAACGAGATAAAGTTGATGCGCTTCGGGTTGTCGAGCGCGAACTGGATGATGCGGCCTACCTGCTCGTTGTTGATGCCGTTGATGATGCAGGTCACCGGCACGATGTCCACGCCCGCCTCATGCAGGTTGTGGATGGCCTGGAGCTTCACGTCAAAAGCATTGCCGACCTTGCGGTGCGAATTGGCGGCATTACCGATTCCGTCAAACTGCAGGTACGCATAACGCAATCCGGCTTCGGCAGAAGCCTTGCACAGCTCCTTCGACTTGGCGAATTCAATGCCATTGGTTGCAGCTTGAACCGAGGTGTAGCCGACCTTCCGAGCGTAGGCAATCGCGTCGAGGAAGTAGGGCGAGAGCGTCGGCTCCCCGCCTGAAAACTGCACCGACATCTGGCGGCGCGGCTTGATGGTTACCGCATTGTCGAGCATGGTCTTGATCTCGTCCCACGTCAGCTCATGCACAAAGCCGACCTGGTTGGCGTCCATAAAGCAGGGATCGCACATCATGTTGCAACGGTTTGTCAGGTCGATGGTCAGTACCGATCCGCGTCCGTGCGTTACGGTCGAAGTGCCGTGGTTGTGCAGGCCTTCATCGTTATGCGCCTTGATATCGCGGCCCGGGAACACCTCTTCCAGGTGGCGGAAGAACGCGGTATCCATCGCCATCACATCTTCAAAGTGGCCGTGCTTGGGGCAATCTTTCACCATCAGGATCTTGCCGTCGCGCTCAATGATCTGCGCCTTGATCTCGCCGACCTTCTCGTTCAGCAGAATCTCGTGCGGCAGCTTGCCGTCAATGATCTGCTGGCGAATCTCTGGCACGCATTTTGGGCATAGTGAGTCAGTGGTGCGCGGCCAGCCGAGAGGGGGCTTCTCTTTCTGGTAGCTCTTCAGCAGCGGCTTGTCTGACCACTTGGGTGTAAACGAGGCATTCGGCTTGATGCTGTTGAGCTTGTCAAAGACAACCCACGCGCCCTGTGCGGCGAGGGTCAGCGTACGTTCGGCATATTTATAGGCTTTCGGCATAGTGGTGAGACGCTCCTAGGAGTAATGAAGTTGGATCCTGCCAGCTGTGTGAAGATGCCTTGAGGCATGCCTGCTTCGTAAGTACATCGGCGGCTTACGGTTCAAAATTCAACTGTATTCTGAGCCATAAGCCGCTTTGTACAAGTTCAAGTCACTTCTTCATCTGCCCCATTAGAGTACCCACGTAGCCCACAAAAGTGGTACAGATTTACGGCAAAGGGAACCAGGATAAGCCTGAGCGGCACGGAAACCGGGTTAAGCGGTTCCAACCTGCGAGCTCATAGCGGAGATGAAAACGTCCCTCACCGGTCGCTGCTACTGCGACCGGTGAAAGAGCGCGCGCTTCACGTCAGGGTAAAACTCGTCAAAGAGGTTGAGTGCGCCGCGCTCCAGCAGGGAAGCACCCCAGGTCCTGAAAACGACAATTGTCCGAATACTTTGCTGGGGGTAATAGGTTTGCGTAAGCGCTGCGCCTATCCCGTCCCCAACCACATCGGAGTAGTTGAAGGAGTGAGTCCCTGAGTCATTCTGCGAAACGAAAACTCTGCTGATTGCGTACTCACCGCGTCCCTCGTGAGTTCCGACACTCAGCCGGTAGTAACGCGGGTCCTGGCGAAAAATAATCGGCAGCAAACCGTCGTTGAGCTCCCGCGAAATACCCTGCCGCACTGCTGCAATACCGGCCCGTTCTCCAAACGCTTTTCCGTTGGTGCCATACCGCGGATCACCGTTTCTCCACGTCCCATAGCCGGCTGAAGTGACAATGGCCACGACCGTTCTCACGCGAAGTTCCTCATGGAGCGGGTAGACCAGCTTGTCTCGCACAGTAAACGCCGGAATGCGCTCCCCGGGCTCTACGACATCGGACCACTTTCGTCGTGCCACTGCCTCTGTAGAAGCCGGCCGTGTTGCAGGTACCGCCGCCTGGCCCGATGGCTGCTGTGGTTGCGGTGCATCGGGCAACGTCTCGGCCCGGCCTGCCGTTCCGCACAAAACCAGGGCTGAGCTGAGAAAAACATGCGTCATGAAAGATACAAATTTCAATGTAACAACCTCTTAAGCATTTCAGAGCTACAGTGTTTGATTTGAAATCATGAGATGAGTCATTGTCTATTACCAGGGGACCTCCACGGATGACGATGTGCTCTGCCTCCATTACTTTCTGGTGATTTCCTTGATTGTAGGAGCGGAATCGATGCATAGTCGTGCCTGGCGCAGATTACAAAAAGATTGAGGGCCGGAGAATGTCGGGACGTTTGTGGATACAGGCCTATGGAAAACGTGTAGTACCGGTTCTGGCTGCAATCGGGGTCATGATGGCGGCCATCGGCTGCGGGCATAAACAAAAGCTTGCTGCCGCTCCACCACCCCCGCCTTCTCCACGTGCATCCGGAGCCCCGCCGCCGTACAAAACGTTTCCCCCTTCAGGCTCGGCTTCACCCCCATCCATCCCTTCCACTGATCAGATTGGCTCCGTGGCTGGTGCCGACGCAGACTCTCCGGAAGATTTGGCCTACGTAAACGCGCACCGGCCTATCTGGACGCAGACCGGAACTGCAAGCTGGTACGGACCGCCATACGACCGCCATCGCGGTGCGAACGGTGAAATCTTCGACCAGAACCACCTGTCCGCCGCGCATCGTGAGCTGCCCCTTGGCTCGCTGCTGCGGGTCACCAATCCGCGCACCGGGCAAAGCTCCGTAATGCGCGTCACCGACCGAGGACCGTTCGTGCCGGGGCGGGTGCTCGACTTGTCACTGGCCTCAGCCAAGGCAATCGGTGTATGGGCTCCGGGTACTGCTACCGTGCAGATCGAGGTCTTCTCCGCGCCCAAACCGATTGCCGAGGGGGGCCGCTGGTGCGTACAAATCGGCGCTTTCCACGACGAAGGCAAGGCTCTCTCCCTCCAGAAAACCCTTCAGCACCGCTATGCAACCGCCAAGGTCATCGAGTTCACCGGCCCCACCGGCCACTGGGTCCGCATACGACCTTTGGGGGATGACAAAGCCCGCGCCCAGGAAATCGAAGCCACCGTCCAGCCAAAAGAAGGCGCCCCCTACCTCACCCGCCTGGATTGAGCATGAACTGCTTGCTCTGGTGCACTATTCTTCATTTCTTAAGGTACGCTGTGCTGCATGGACATTCACCCTCCCGAAGGACCGACGCGCTCCCTCAAGGATTTTGCAATTCACATTCTCGTCGTAACGATCGGCATTCTGATCGCGCTGGCGCTTGAAGGCATCCGCGAGACAGTGCATGAGCACAATCTGGTCGGGGAAACGCGTGAAAACTTCCTGCGCGAGTTTCAGTTCAACCGCGAGCACTTGAAGCTGGAGACTGCGAACGTGCGTCAAACGCGGGAACAGGTGGACAATATCCTGCTTGCCATGCCGGTACTGCTGAAAGCGCCGGACAAATTGAAGCAGCGAGTTGGAGATTTAAAGCCGGGTTTCTACTTCTTTAGTGATACGAGCTGGAACGCAGCACTTCCCAGTGGTGCACTGACCTACATGAAAACGGCCGAGCTAAATCGGTTTGAAGATGCTTTCTTTTCCGTCCAAATTTATGTAGGCGAGCAGAAAGTTGCGCTGCCTCAATGGGTTGCTATTGAGTCTTACTTTCAGAGTCGCAGCAAATACAGCACACAGGAGATTGTAGAAGGTGAGGAGAGATTACGCGCATTCCAGCTTGAGCTCACGATTATGGAGCATGGACTCAGAGAGCTTTCAGGCAATCTCGATGAGGCGCTTGCCAAGCATTAGTGGCTTAGTGAACCAAGTCAGCCGGGGTAACCTGCGGGATTAGAACAAGCAAATCATAGCCATAAATTACCTTCTCCCACTCAGGGCTGAGATTGGCGGCATGGCCGAAACGCAGCTTGCGTATGTCATACAACGTAAGAGATTGATTATCAGCGAGATCAGCAGCAGGCTTGAGCCAGCGATAGCCTTCGAAACTCACGGTCGCGCCTGAGATGTGCTTGAGTGGACGCCCATAACCGCCGTAAACAACATGCTCACCTTCTAAGCCCATAACCATGATGTGCAGGGATGGCGCACCGGAGATATCAGCGTGCTCGGCTAGAAAATTGCCAAAATCGCGTTGTGGGATGGGGTTATAGCCACGGTAGATATGCCAGTCACCCAGTTTGACAAGCACGCGCTGAGGTCGGGCATCCCCGCCCGCAGCCTGATAGGCAGCAAGAAAATTGTGCTTGAGCAGGTGTGCGCGATAGGCGTTTGAAGTTGGGTTATCTACCAAGTGTTCGCGATAGATGGTGCGGCTCTCGGTGAGCTCGTGGAAGAGGGCGCGGGTTGCTGGTGTGCCGTCTTGGTCAATGCTGGATTGCGCAGCGGCAACTTGAGCATCGGTTGCAGTCAAGAGGTAGAGCTTGAGCGCATCGCCGGTTTGGGCGGCTTCAGCAGCGGCAGCCTGCTCGTCATGCTGCATGACGGCGATGGCAGTGCGGGCCTTTGGGCCAGGGTTTGTATAAGCCATACGGCTGAGGAGCCATCCCGCAGAACCCATGTACTCCTGATCAAGACCCCAAAGCTCAAAATGGTTGGCTTTAGCAACTGCCGCGCAATGGTCAGCAAGGTCGTTTTCCTGGCGGCTATTAAGGAAAGCAACACTATCTGGAAAGCGTCGCTGAAGCTCGGCTATGCGGGCAAGCCGGTCCGGTTGGCCAAGGGTGCCGGTGACAAACTCCGCCGCGCCGGGGCTTGCTTCCATGGCAAGCGCGGTGAGGCCGTGCGGAGCCATTTCGTCGCAGACAGCAGCGGCAAACTGCGGGATTTCACGGGTAAAGTGGTCCTCGCCGATAGCTACGTACTTGGCTCCATCGAGCGCGGCGGTGAGGATGGGCGCGCCGGGACCGGAAAAACCGTGTTCAGTAAGCTGCAAGGGGTAGCGTGCCTTGGCGAGAGCTTGCGGCAACTCGGGGGCCTGTGCGCTTAGAAGAAAGCTGTGGAGCATCATAAGCAGCAAAACCAGAGCAGTAAAAGCATACTTTAGTCGCATGTCACTCCTTTACGCATGATTGAAAATATGTGTTCGATTGAGCTCATGCCCATTTGTACATAAGGCTTGAGCCGCATCTGCCTAAAAGAGTATGGAGTGGGGGCGTATGGCAAAGGTGTTCATCACAGGCTCATCCGATGGACTGGGGCAGATGGCAGCGCAGCTTTTGGTCGAGCAGGGCCATAGCGTGGTGCTGCATGCGCGCAATGCGTCGCGCGGCAAGGTAGCAAGAGCGGCTGTGCCGGGAGCGGAAGAGCTGGTGATCGGCGACTTCAGCTCCCTGGCGGCAGTGCGCGATGTGGCCGAGCAAGTGAACCGGCTGGGAGTCTTTGACGCGGTGATTCATAATGCCGCAGTGGGCTACAAGGAGAAGCAGCGCGTTCTCACGGAAGACAATCTGCCGCTGGTGTTCCAAGTCAACACACTGGCCCCGTACATGCTGACCGCGCTCATTGAAAAACCGAAGCGGCTTGTCTATATCAGCTCTGAGCTGCACCGCAAGGCAGACGTGAGCCTCAACGACCTGCTGTGGGAATCTCGCGCCTCAAAATGGAACGGGACCAAGGCCTACTCCGAAACGAAGCTGCACGACACGCTGCTGGCCTTTGCCGTGGCGCGACGATGGCCTGGGGTGCTGTCGAATTCGGTCGAACCCGGCTGGGTGGCGACGAAGATGGGTGGTCCTCGTGCCTCGGGCGACCTCGATGCCGGACCGCGCACACAGGCGTGGCTCGCTGTGAGCGACGAGCCTGCTGCCAAGGTGAGTGGGCAGCACTGGTACCACAAGGAGCTTCGCGCGCCCAAACCGGTGACGCGGGACGTAGAAGTGCAGGAGAAGTTGTTGGAGGCTTGCGAGCAATTGTCCGGGGTAAGGCTGCCGTCATAAGCGTGGAGGATATGCTCGCAGCATGATTGCATTTGCTGCACCCGCCTACTCACTGCCGCCGGCGCTGCTGGCTAAGGCGCGAGCGCTTGAGCACTTGCGCACCGCGCTCTATTTCGGCGGCACGGCGTGGGAGCTGCTGTGCCTGGGCTTGCTGCTGCGCCTGCGCACAGGGGCAGCTATTGCCGACTGGGCAAACCGGTTCACTGCACGCAAGGGTGGCGGTGCCTTCTCCGCAAGGCCCTGGCTTGCAGGCCTCCTGGTTGCCCCGGCGTGGCTGCTGCTCAGCTCGTTCATCAGCCTGCCCGGTGCGCTCGTGGCGCATGGTGTGTATGTGCGCTACGGCCTATCCGTGGCACGATGGCGCGGCTGGTGGGCAGACTGGGCGCTGGGAGAACTCGGAACGCTCGCTATCGGCACCCTGGTACTAAGCGTATTGTTCGCGCTGGTACGGCGCAGCCCGCGGCGCTGGTGGTTGCCGTTCTGGGCGCTGGTGCAGCCGTTCATAGTGCTGGGCGTGTTTCTCGCGCCGGTAGCCATTGACCCGCTGTTCAACCACTTCACACCGCTTGCCAAGCAGAACCCGGCACTGGTCGCACGGCTGCAGCAAGTAGCCCGGCTGGGTGGGCTTCAAATCCCGGCAAGCCGCATGTTTGTCGAGGACGCAAGCCGACGCTTCACCGGCATGAACGCTTACGTAACCGGCGTCGGCAACTCCAAGCGCATCGTGGTGTGGGATACGACACTCGGCAAGGTGCCCCCTGACGAGATCCTGGCCATCTATGCGCATGAGCAAGGCCACTACGTGCTGGGCCACATCTGGAAGGGCATCGCCTTCGCTGCCGCATTTA
This sequence comes from uncultured Acidobacteriaceae bacterium, assembly GCA_964236655.1. Classification (GTDB taxonomy): domain Bacteria; phylum Acidobacteriota; class Terriglobia; order Terriglobales; family Acidobacteriaceae; genus EB88. The sequence goes on from CAXSFX010000034.1 coordinate 16,938, forward strand.
CATTTGCGCTGTTCTGGCTCCTGGCGCGCCTGCTGCACTGGGCGGTCCGCACAGGCGGCGACCGCTGGCACATCGCGGAAGAGGGCGACTGGGCCGCGCTGCCGCTCCTGCTGCTGCTGGCAAGCGCCCTCAGCTTTCTGAGCGCACCTGCAGCGAACGCAGTCAGCCGCATGGAGGAGCACCAGGCCGACATATACGGGCAGCGCTTGCTGATGCGCCTGCTGCCCAACACCGCGCAGGTTGAGGTGGACGACTTTAACCGCCTGGGACGCGCCTGGCTTGAAGATCCTGCACCGAACCGCTTTGTGGTGTGGTGGACCTACACGCATCCTCCTACGGCAGACCGCGCCGAAGAAGCCGCGCACATGGGCCGCGAATGAGCCCTTTATAATCGTGCGGGACCCTACAAACACTATGGACACGCCTGAGAACACCGGCCAGTACGACATTGCAAAGATCATGGCGCTGCTGCCGCACCGCTACCCGTTTCTGCTCATCGACCGTGTACTGCATGTTGAGCCGAAGCAACGCATCATCGCACGCAAGTGCGTTACGGTGAATGAAGGCTTCTTCCAGGGGCACTTTCCCGGCTACCCCATCATGCCGGGTGTGCTGCAGGTGGAGGCCATCGCGCAGGCGGGCGGCTTGCTGATCCTGCTCGACTTTGAGCGCCCGCAGGATACCTTGATGCTGTTTACCGGTGTCGAGCGTGCACGCTTTCGGCGGCCTGTAGTGCCGGGCGATGTGCTGGAGATCGAGGCAAAAATCCTGAACCTGCGTTCCCGCGCGGTAAAGCTTGAAGGCGCGATTCGCGTGGACGGCAAGCTGGTGTGCGAGGCCGTAGTGACCTGCCAGCTGGTGAAGCGCGAGGGCAGTGGCGCGCCGGTGCTGTCACCCAAGCCGATGCTGGTAGCGGACCCGAATGCGTCCGACCTGGTTGAGAGCACAGTTGAGAGCACAGTTGAGAGTACAAGCGTGGCGAATGAGGACGCGCTAGTGCCGACTGACTCGCAGGCGGTACGCAGCGAGTGAGCGTACACCCCACAGCCATCGTGGCCGAAGGCGCCGTCATCCCGGCCTCATGCACGATCGGCCCGTTCTGCACGATCGGTCCTGACGTGGTGCTGGGTGAGAGGTGCGTGCTGGTGTCGCACGTGGTGCTTGACGGGCAGCTGCACGCAGGCAATGGCAACCGCTTTGCACCGTTTGCCTGTATCGGCGTGCCGCCGCAAGATTTGAAGTACCGGGGCGAGCCAACCGGGCTTGCCATGGGCGACGACAATGATATCCGTGAGTACGTGACCATCTCGCGCGGCACCGGCACCGGTTCTACGCGCATCGGATCGGGCTGCCTCATCATGGCCTACGTGCACATCGGCCATGATTCGATCATCGGCAACGGCTGCATTCTGGCCAACGCGGCCACCCTGGCCGGCCACGTCATTGTCGAGGATTACGCCTCAGTCGGCGCGCTGTGCCCGGTGCACCAGTTTTGCCGCATCGGGCGCTACAGTTTTATTGGGGGCGGCACTACCATTACGCAGGATGTGCTTCCGTTCTCGTTGACCTCGGCGAAACGTGAAACACACGCCTACTCCGTCAACAAGACAGGCCTATTGCGGCGCGGATTTGCCCCGGAGCGTCTACGCGCGTTGCAGCATGCCTTCCGGCTGCTGCTGGCTGCCAAGATGAACACAACACAAGCTGTGGAGCGGCTGCGAGCTGAAGCTCCGGACGGCTCCGCAAGCGAAGACGTCAATTACCTGCTCAGCTTTATTGAAAGCTCAGAGCGCGGCGTTTTGAAGTAAAGCGCCCGGCGTGTGCAGATGCAGCTTGTCTACAAACACCGCACGGCACAGGATGTAAGCGCAATGCAAGTGCTATGGATGTTCTAAACCTGTGCTGTGCCACCGTCGACAAAGAGTTCAGTGCCGGTAATGTAGCTGCTGTCAGGGGAAGCCAGAAACAGTACAGCCCTGGCAACTTCGTCCGCTGTACCGATCCTGCCCATGGGAGTCATGGATTCAACAGCGGTTTTGATTCGGGCCTGGTCCTCGGGCGAGGAACCGATGACTTTGCGGCGGCCTTCTGTATCGACCGCCCCAAAGCTGATGGTGTTGACGCGAATGTGGCGGGCTTTGAGGTCAGTAGTCCAGGTTCGGGCAAAAGAGCGAACAGCAGCCTTGCTTGCGGCATACACGCTATTGCTGGGGAAACCCTTGCTGCCGGAAATGGAGCCGTTGAGAATTATGGAAGCGCCTTCCGGCAGCAGCGGCAAAACCTTCTGCACACTAAAGAGCATGCCCTTGACGTTGTTGTTGAACAGGGTGTCGAAGTGCTGCTCGTCGATGGCGCCAAGCGGAGCGCGCAGACCCAAGCCGGCATTGGCAAAGACAATGTCGAGCCGGTTTTTCTCACGAGAGATTTGATCAAACAAGCGATCGAGATCGGCAAGCTTGGTGACATCGCCTTGCACAGCGGTGATAGCGGAGCCGGAACCGGCAACTGCTTCATCGAGCCGAGATTGGGAGCGTCCGGTAATGAAGACGTGAGCGCCTTCAGAGGCGAAAAGCTTGGCTGTCGCCAAGCCGATGCCGCTGGAACCGCCGGTAATGAGTGCTGTTTTACCTTCGAGCTTGCCCATGGATGCCCCTGGCAAATAGATGGGAGCCGTAGATAAATGTGTGGCTGCGTAGAATGAGCTTCGTTGGAGATAAGGCCTGGAGAAAATTGATTGGAGAAAGTTGAAAAGCTGGGCCTGATCGCAGGCAACGGTCGCTTTCCGTTTCTGCTGCTCGATGCAGCGCGCGCTCACGGACTTGAGGTTGTGGTTGCCGCCATCCGCGAGGAAGCCGAGCCTGAAATGAACGCGCGCGCCGCAGCGGATGTGGGCGTGACGGTGCACTGGCTTTCGCTCGGCGAGCTGTCCCGGCTCATTAAAACTTTCCAGCAAGCCGGAGTGCGCCAGGCGGTGATGGCCGGCCAGGTCAAGCACAAGCAGATTTTTTCAAGCATCCGGCCTGACTGGCGGCTGGCCAAGCTGCTGCTCTCCCTAAGCACCAAAAACACCGATATGCTGCTGGGTGCCATCGCCAAGGTGCTAGGGGATGAGGGAATCGAGCTAATCGCTTCCACCGCATTTCTGGAGCCGATGCTTGCGCCTGCAGGCGTGCTGACGCGGCGCGCGCCGTCACCGGACGAACTGAGCGACATCTTGTACGCACGTACGGTCGCCCATGGCATAGCAGGGTTCGATATTGGGCAGACAGTAGTGGTAGCCAGCGGCGCATGTGTGGCGGTGGAAGCCATGGAAGGCACCGACGCCACCATCGCGCGGGCTGGCGTGCTGATGCAGTCGCTCTCGGGCGAGGCTTCAACGCTGCGGCGCAGCTTGACTGTAGTAAAGGTGGCCAAGCCGAAACAGGACTTGCGCTTCGACGTGCCGGTAGTGGGTTTGCCGACCGTGCAGGCCATGGCTGCGGCAGGCGCAACCTGCCTTGCGGTAGAAGCCGGGCGCACGCTGCTGTTTGACCGTATGGCGTTGGTAAGCTTTGCTGATGAGTCGGGCATTGCGATTGCCGGGGTAGAGCGCACATAATTGCAGTGGTGCCCGGGAGTCCGGGCGTTCAAACATTTTTGGAGGAACACCGTATGCCGAAGTTGCCCCTTGCTGTTGCCTCTCTTGCTGTGCTGCTGGGCCTTGGATGGGCCGGCAGCCGGGCAGTCGCCGCATCCCCTGCCGTGGCTGACACTGACTCGATTCCGGCCGCAGGCCAGGCTGCGCCCGCCTTTACATTGCCCTCGCAAACGGGTGCGCCCACCAGCCTGTCCAGCTTCCACGGCAAGTGGGTAGTGCTGTACTTCTACCCCAAGGACGGCACCAGCGGCTGCACGGTCGAGGCGCATAACTTTCAGCAGGATGCGGAGAAGTACGAGAAAATGCATGCTGTCATCGTAGGCGTAAGCGTTGACTCAGTGGACAGCCATAAATCGTTTTGTGCGAAGGAGGGTTTGAACTTTCACCTGCTGAGCGATTCCGACAAAAAGGTTGTGGCCCAATACGGCTCATTAGCTAACTACCTCGGCGTCAAAATCGCCAAGCGCAACACGTTCCTCATCAACCCCCAAGGCAAGATTGTGAAGGTGTGGACCGGTGTAGACCCCCAGCACCACAGCAGCGAAGTGCTGGCCGAGCTGCAAACAGACCAGGGCAAAGGCTAGCTCCCTTGAGTGCGAATCGCAGAAAAGCCCGGCAGCAGCCGGGCTTTTACTTGCCTGGAAACCCTTACTTGCCGCCTTTTCTGCCGGTGGTCTTCTTCGTTGCTGTCTTCTTGACTGCCCCTGTGGTTTTCTTGTCAGTGCCTTTTTTTGCAATGCTCTTGGTCGCCGTTGCTTTTGTCGCTGTTGCTTTCGCTGCTGTTTTTTTCACGGCAGTTTTCTTCCCAGCAGTTTTCTTTGGGCCAGGTGACTTTTTCGCAGGCACCTTCGCAGCAGTTTTACCGTAACTTTTCGCTGTTGTCTTCGCCGCGGTCTTTTTCGCGGGGGATTTCGCTGCCGTTTTCTTAACCGCCGTCTTGGTGCCCGCAGTTTTCTTTGCGGCAGCCTTCTTCACAGGAGTCTTTGCGGCAGCTTTCTTCGTTGCTGAGCCGATTGTCTTCTTTGCTGCCGCAGGTTTTTCTCCCTGCGTGGATTTTGTGCGGCCTGCATCTGCTTTGGAAGACTTGGCAGCTACCTTGGTCTTGGCACCGCCGCGCGCGCTCTTGGTCGAGCTGGTTTTCGCAGCCTTTGTCGGAGCTTTACGAGTGGCCGCTTTTTCCTGCACAGGTGCAGCCGCTGCCTTTTTGCGTAGCCCAGCCTTGGCCGAGGCTTTTGGCGAACTCTCAGCTTCATCGTCAAGCTTCTCTGCTGCCGGGCTCAAATCGACCTCATCTTCATCATCCTCGTCAAGCGTGTCAGCGTCTTCGGCTTCCTCAATATCTTCACCATTTTCATCCGTGTCATCCTCAACATCATCGTCGTCCGATGAGGTTGAAACTTCACTCTCTTCTTCCTCATCGTCGTCGAAGGTGTCTTCATGCTCTTCAGTGAGCGGCTTCTCGGGTTCCTTATCGTCGCTTGCGCTTGCGTACAGCTTCGGATTGTCTTGCATGGGGTTAACTCCTCTTGTCTTGCACCTGTTCTGCAGCTTGCTTCAAGGCGCTCGACGCAATGATGGTCGCGGCGCGATTCTAGCAACAGAATGCTGCCTGCGGTTAGTTATGGCAAGCGGTGAATCGCACTTTGCAAAAGAAAAGGAAGTTGCGCAAGGAATAGAGCGCCATTGCAAGGCAATCAGCTGCGATGCATGTTGCGCTTTGGAGCACTTGCGGCTGCCCGAGAAACACTTTTCACCGTGCTTTTGCGCGCGCTTACCGTAGCGGTGCGGCGCGGTGCGGCTACAGCTGCCTTGCCGCGTGCAATGCCGGCTCCACGAGCAACGCGCGCAGGTTCTGCAACATACAGCATGCGGCCCGCACTTACAGTACGGCTACGCAAACCGTTCCAGCGCTCCAGAGAAGCTACGGGTACTGAAAATTGATCGGCGATCGTCACCAGCGTGTCGCCGCGCCGCACTCGGTATGCTCCCCCGTGCACCACGCCGGAAGCAAGCGTCGTCGCTGCAACCAGCGGTGCCGTGGGAACTACAAGCGCATTGACGCCGGTGAGGCTGCTGTCTGCGGCAAGCCGGTTGGTAGACGCAATTTCCGAAGCTGTTGTATGGAACATGCGCGCCACCTCATCCAGTGTTTCCCCCGTGTGTAGCACGTGGAAGCGCCAGCTCGCACGTTTATCCTCCGGCACTTCGGCAATGCGCTCGTTGTACAGTGCTGTAGTACCTGCAGGCAGGTGCAGCGCATAAGTCTCATCGGGTGGCGTGCGCCCACGCAACAGGCTTGGATTGAGCTCTTCAATAGTGGTCAATGAAGCATCTGTAAGGTCAGCCACCAGCGGCAGCGACGCCGAGTAGTTCGTCATGATCGTATCGGGTAATACGGCTGCATCCGGCACAATTTTGTCGAGGCCGTACTGCTGCGGATTCTTCGCCATGATGGCCACCGCCAGGATAATGGGGACGTAGTTCTTCGTCTCCTGCGGCAGGTTGTTGCGTCGGTACAGCTCCCAAAAGTCGACATAGCCGGTACGTTGCACCGCCTTTTGTACGTTGCCGGTGCCCCAGTCGTAGGCGGCCATGGCCAGGTACCAATCTCCCAGCTTGGCATACATTTTTTTGATGTTCCGGGCGTAAGCATGGGTCGATTTTTCAGGATCGAAGCGCTCGTCGTACCAGCTGCTCTTCTCAAGTCCGTAGCCGTCAAACGGCATAAACTGCCACATGCCCGCGGCACCCGACTTCGGGTTCACGGCATGCGTCTTGAAGCCCGACTCCGCCACCGCCTGGTACAGCAGGTCTTGCGGAACACCTTCCTCCTTCAGCACCTTCTGGATCATGGCTTTGTACTTGCCCGCGCGCTGCAGCGAGGTAACAATGGTGCCGCGTCCACGACCGTTCGTTGAAAAGAAGTTGATGTAGCTGGCGACATAGTCGTTGATGACCAGCGGCAAGTCCGACTGCGTGGTGCGCAGTTCTGCGATGGCTTGCGCCTCTACCTTGGGATCAACCGCAAATGTAACGTCATTGGCTACATCGACCGGTGAATCTTCCTTGACGCTTGGGGATGCGCCTTGCCGCAGTGCATCAAGCTGCAGCGCGTTGATAGAGTCCACCACGCGATCCAGCTCGGCAGAGAGCGCGGGGCTGCTTTTAATGTCAACACCGCTTCCCAGCAGCGTGTCTACGGCACGGTCAAAGTCGGTATGCGCTTCATCTGCCTTGCCCGCCTGGTACGCGGCCAGCCCTGCGGCATAGGCCTGCTCGGTTGAGGTGATGAGCAGGGCATCGCGTGCGTTGCCGGCTTGTGCTACGGGGGTGCCCATGGCCTGCGCAGTGGCTATGACGGGCAAGCTGCAGGTGAGCAGCGCGGCGATAAAGGGTCGAAGAAAGGTCATACGTAGGTTTGAAACAGTTCAGACGGGCAATACAGGTCACATTGTAGAGGGTTTCCCGCGCCGCGGGAGCGAGGCAGCCGATGGTAGACTCATCTCTCGTACCCCTTCATGGACACCAAGTACATCCGCAATTTCGCGATCATCGCGCATATCGACCATGGCAAGAGCACACTGTCAGACCGCCTGCTGGAGCTGACCGGCTCGCTGACTGCGCGCGAGATGCAGGCGCAGGTGCTTGATGCCATGGACCTGGAGCGCGAGCGCGGCATCACGATCAAGGCGCACTCCGTACGCATGATGTACCCCGCAAAGGATGGCCAGACGTACCAGCTGAACCTGATTGATACGCCTGGGCACGTGGATTTTTCCTACGAAGTCTCGCGTTCTCTCGCCTCGTGCGAAGGCGCGCTCCTGGTGGTCGATGCATCGCAGGGTGTGGAAGCGCAGACACTGGCGAATGCCTACCTCGCCATCTCGAACGGCCTTGAAATCATCCCCGTCATCAACAAAATTGACCTGCCCTCAGCCGACATCGCGCGAACGCAGGAGATGATTGAAAAGTCCGTCGGACTGGACGCGACCGATGCGCTTGCGGTGAGCGCAAAGACTGGCCTCGGCGTGCCTGAAATTCTCGAAGCCGTGGTCAACCGCCTGCCGCCGCCGCTCGGTGACCCGGATGCGCCATTGCAAGCGCTCATCTTCGACTCCTGGTTCGACCCATACCGCGGCGTCATCGTGCTGGCGCGTGTGATCCACGGCAAGCTGCGTAAGGGCATGCGCATCCGCCTTATGTCGAACAGCCGCGAGTTCGACGTGGATTCGCTCGGCGTGCTGACGCCCAAACCGGTCGAGATTCTGGAGCTGTCAGCAGGTGAAGTCGGCTTCTTTGTCGCAACCATCAAGACCATCTCCGACACCAAGATCGGCGACACCATCACCGAGGCCGCGCGCCCCGCTGCCGAGGCGCTGCCGGGCTTTGAAGACATTAAGTCCATGGTCTTCGCCGGCCTCTACACGGTCGATTCACACGAGCACACCATGTTGCGTGACGCACTTGAAAAACTGCGGCTCAACGATTCCTCATTTTCCATCGAGCCTGAAAGCTCGGCTGCACTCGGCTTCGGCTTCCGCTGCGGCTTCCTCGGTCTGCTGCACATGGAAATCATCCAGGAGCGGCTGGAGCGTGAGTTCAACATCGACCTCATCACCACCGCGCCCGGCGTCCGTTACAAAATCACGCTCACCGACGGCAAGATGATCGAGGTTGACAACCCCTCGCGCTGGCCTGATCCAAGCGAGATCGCACAGATTGAAGAGCCGGTTATCATCGCGACCATTCTCACCAACGAAGAGTATGTCGGCGGCATCCTGAAGCTGGTTGAAGACAAACGCGGCCGCCAGCAAAATTTCGAGTATGTGAGTTCAACCCGCGTGAAGCTGACCTACGAACTGCCCCTGAACGAGGTCGTACTCGATTTCTATGACCGGCTTAAATCAGTCTCGCGCGGTTATGCTTCGCTGGACTATGTGCTGGCGGGTACGTGGGTTTCGCCCATGTCCAAGCTGGATATCCTGGTTTCAGGCGAGCCGGTCGATGCGCTCTCGATCATCGTGCATCGTGACTTTGCCTATGATCGGGGGCGCGCGCTGGTCTCGAAGATGCGCGAGCTGATCCCCCGGCAGATGTTTGAAGTGGCGATTCAGGCAGCCATCGGCGCGAAAATCGTGGCACGTGAAACTGTTTCTGCTATCAAGAAGAATGTCATCGCAAAATGTTACGGCGGCGATATCTCACGCAAGCGCAAGCTGCTCGATAAGCAGAAAGAAGGCAAGAAGCGTATGAAACGAATCGGCAGGGTGGATATCCCGCAGGAAGCGTTTCTGGCAGTGCTCAAGATAGGTGAGGATAGTTCACGCTAAGTGGTACCGATGTGCTTTCCTGCCGCTTCCCATGCTTGCAAATAACGATGGAGTAGTTACCTACGGTGCACCAGGTTTGTGGAAAACAGGTGAACTAGCCGCAGCATCCAGCTTGCTGATTAAAACCGGCGATTTTTCATTTTATGAAGCAGTTTTGTTGAAATAGAAGGGTTTATGCCCCTTATTGTAAGGA
>CAXSFX010000035.1:0-25903 GCA_964236655.1 uncultured Acidobacteriaceae bacterium
AGGCTGCTTCACCTATCCTACGATCTCCTCGCAAGCGTTCCCTGCGCGCAAGTTCCTCGACAGGAGCATGGACACCAATCCAGAAAACTTCAAAAGACGCCAATAAATCCTTTAGTTCATCTGCCCAACTCTGTTCTTCGACAATATGCTCAACAAGAAGGTCAAGTCCAGCGCTTGCAAACCCAACAATAGAGCGGTGGAATCCTCTAAAGAATTGTTCTCGTCCAGCGTAACGCATTACTTTATCGGTTGGCCGAAACCCTGCGTCAGCCAGCTGGTCCGAAGCGTAGTAGCAGAATTGGGAACCAAGCAAAGGACGTAGAATTTTTGCAAACGTTGTTTTGCCGGAGCTGGAAGTGCCGTTCAGAATTACTATCTTGCTTGCCATAGAATCTCAAAAGCCTTTCGCTAAGTGGTTGAGTGCTGAGAATTCATATTTCAATTCTGTGGTATGGATTCTCATAAGCGAAAGCTCATAATTTTCCTGCTTTGACCAATGATAGCTACAGATGTTTCAGGGACAAAATAACCCTGTACATCCCAGCGACTCAGGCCTAGTCCGCTTCACCCCTGACGAGGGCCTGCCTTTAAAACTTTCGTGAACTAAGGGCCGTCGGGCGCTACAATCTGTCCGGTTTAGAGACATAGAATACGTTTCCGCAAGCTGCCCCCAAGCCCCATCCGCTACACTCGCCCCATGGGCCGCATCCGCATCCTGACTGACCAGGTCGCTAACCAGATCGCCGCGGGCGAGGTGGTGGACCGGCCCGCGTCGGTAGTCAAGGAGCTGCTTGAAAACGCGCTCGATGCAGGGGCCACGCGCATCCGTATTGAAATCGACGGCGGCGGGCGCAAGCGCATCCGCATGACGGACAACGGGCACGGCATGGGCCGCGATGACGCCCTGCTTGCCTTTGAGCGGCATGCAACCTCAAAAATCCGGTCCTCGGACGACCTGCTCCACATTGCAACGCTGGGCTTTCGCGGCGAGGCGCTGCCTTCGATTGCATCGATCTCCCGTTTAGAGCTGACCACCCGCATGGACGATGAAGCGTACGGCACCCGCATTGAAATCCACGGCGGCAAGCTGGCGCGGGTTGAGGATGCGGGCCTGCCGCCGGGCACGACCTTTACAGTCGAGGACCTGTTCTTCAACACGCCCGCCCGGCGCAAGTTCCTGAAGTCCGAGCCGACGGAGACCTCGCATATCACCGCGCTTGTGACCCACTATGCGCTCGCGCACCCGGCAAGGCATTTTGAGCTCGTCAGTGCCACCCACACCCTGCTCAGTGCGCCCCCCGTGAGTCACACGGAAGAGCGCATCTACCAGGTTTTTGGCCGTGACACGCTGGACCAGTTGCTGCCGGTGGCGGCGGAGCGACCGTTTGACCATGGCGGGCTGCCCGAGCCGCCGCCCTGGAAGCGGGATGCCGACTGGGAGCCTCCCGCCCCCGGCCACCTGCGGCTCTCGGGCTTTGCCTCGAAGCCGGAGCTGCAAAAGCTCAATCGCAACTCCATCTACATTTTCGTCAACCGGCGGCTCATCCGCGACCGGCTCATCCTGCACGCGATCTCGGAGGCTTATCGCAATATTCTCCCCTCCACCTCGTACCCGGTGATGCTCCTGTTTCTTGAAATGCCGCCGGCCGAGGTTGACGTCAACGTCCACCCATCGAAAACAGAAGTCCGCTTCCGCCAGCCTTCGCTCGTTCACGACTTTGTACGAGACTCCATCCGCTACACCCTGATGAAGACGCGGCCTGCGGCATCGTTTCTGGCCGCGCTGGCTGCAAGCCCGAACGGCAGCGCGGCGCTGGTGCCTGCCGCAAGCGAGCACTCCTCGGAGTGGCTGGGCAACACGCCCCCGCCGGAGTACCTCGACTCCGAACTCGATTCTGAAGCAGCGGAGAGTGTGTGGGCGGAAGGTGGGCATACCGAAACCTTCACGCTGGGGGCACCAACCCTGCCGCCGCTGCCCGCGAACCTTCCCTTTGCCGCAGCCGCCGCGCTGGCGGAGGCTGTGCTCTCGCAACCGGTGCTTCCCCAGGATCATGCGGGCGGCCAACCGGCTGGGGAACCCCCTTCCTCACTCAACGCGCTTGCCTCGCTCAAACCTCTCGCGCAGCTGCGCGAATCCTTCATCCTGGCTACTGGCGATGACGGCTTGTGGATTATCGACCAGCATGTGGCGCACGAGCGGGTGCTGTTTGAAAAGATTCTGCGCGAGCGTGCGGTTGAAACCGTACAGCGGCAGCGCCTGCTGATGCCGCTGCTTGTCGACCTGCTCCCGCACCAGATGGTGCTGTTTGCTCGCATCGCGCGGGAGCTCGATCGCAACGGCTTTGAGGCCGAGCCGTTCGGGCCGCGCACGCTTGCCATCAAGGCCGCGCCTGTCGGGCTTGATGGCGGGGAGCTTCAACGTATGCTCACCGAGGTGCTGGAGCTGGCCTCGGCCGACGGTGAGGCGCACGAATCGTCGGAAAATCCCGGAATCAATCCCGGAACCAATCTCGAAACGATGCGCACTCGCATCGCGGCGTCCATCGCCTGCCACTCGGCCATCAAGGTCAACATGCCGCTTGACGGTGAGCGCATGGAGTGGCTTTTGTCAGAGTTAGGTAAAACCGAGCATCCTACCAGCTGCCCCCATGGGCGACCCATCGCACTGCGGTATTCTTGGAAAGACATTCAGCGGGCATTCGGACGAATGTAGAGCCCTATCCCGCAAGCATGCACGGAATGGACGTGCAGCGACAGATCGAGAGACGCACCAGTCTCCGGCCTCCATCTTCGGGAGACATTTTCGTCTCCCATCTGTAAACCTGCCCAGGCAGGTAGCAAACGCTCGCAGCCAGGCTGCGGCAAGGACCCCTCTTTTGACAGCAGAACAGCTCCAACACGCACGTGCCGCAGCATGGTGCCAGCAAGGCAATCCCCTGCTGACCGCAGATGATGCAACCGCCTGGCTTCGTGAAACCGGCATCGCCCTTTTTCTGCCCCGCACGGCACAGATCGCGGCCCCGGCCCCCTCCTTTGTCGAGGCCACTGCCGGCGAGTCGAACGCCACGCCCAAACCGGCTGCGATTGCAAGCGCGATCTCCCTTCTACATCGCTTGACGGTGTCAGGCGATGCAGCGGCACTGAACCTGTTGGGTATGCCCGGCGACCAGCCTGATTTCCTTGTGACCGAGGAAACGCTTCCCTTCCTGTACGCTCTGCGCGGCGACCGCGAGTGGAAGCGAGGACCGCGCGGCAAGAGCTCGCCGCTGGTGGTAGAGGTTTGGAAGCTGCTGGACCGTGACGGCGCGCTGACTGCTGACGAGCTCAAGGACAAGCTGGGCCGGCATCTGACAGAGTCCGCCGCCTTGCGCGCGTTGACCGATCTATGGACCAATCTGCGCATTGAGCCGATATACTCAGCCGGCAACAGCGGGGGCGAGGGCACGCACTGGCAGCTGCTTGAGGCCAACCACGAGGAGGCGATGACTGCCGGGGCTGCCATGTCGCAGGGCATGGCACTGTCCGGGCTGGTTTCGCTGTACCTGCAATCGGCTGTCGCCGCCACCGGCGACGAGATTGAAGCCTTTCTTTCCCCGCTGGCGTCACGCTCGCGGGTGCGTGATGCGGTACGCGGCCTGATGGCGACCCGGCAGCTTGGGGTTCGTAACCTGGGCGCGCATGAGCACTTTTTTGTGGAGGGCAGCTTGCCTGAATTTGAAGAAATTTCCCCTGTTTCCAACGTTTCTGAAAAGCGCAGCGAAGCGGCGCAGTCGGCAACCCCCCTCGCCGATCTGCTGCCCGAGGTGCCCGCCCCGGCGGACATTGTGATGGGCGGCTTCCGGATCGAGGCTCTTTCCGAGTCCGAGACGGAGAAGGAACGTTCGGTAGGCGATGGCCGCAAGCGGTTTGTGGCGGGGCGCGAAAGCGCGGGAGGTGACCGCAAAAGCTACGGCGGTCGGCCCGGCGGGGAGCGCAAGACCTTCGGGGGAGAGCGCAAAACGTTTGGCGGGGAGCGCAAGACCTTCGGCGGTGCCCGGAAGCCCTTCGGCGACCGGGGGGCTCCGGGCGGCGAGCGCAAAAGCTTCAGCAGCAGTCCGCGTGAGGCCGGGAGTGGCGACGCACCTCCAAAGCCCTTCTTTGCCCGCGAACCCTGGAAGGAAGACCGGCGTCCCGGCGGCGCATCCTCATCGTCTGAGGGCGGACCATCCAGCGACCGCCGCCCCTACACACCGGGCAGCGACCGCAAGCCGTTCACGCGCCCGGCTGCCGGGGGCGACCGTCCCTATACTCCACGTGAAGATCGTCCGGCTGCAAGCGGCGACCGCAAGCCCTTTACTCGCCCATCTACCGGTGGCGACCAGCCCTACACGCCGCGCGAAGGTGGCCGTCCCACTTTCGGCGACCGCAAACCCTTCACACCTCGCGGCGACCGGCCCTACACGCCGCGCGAAGGTGGCCGTCCATCCCCGGGTGGTGATCGTAAACCGTTCGCACCTCGCGGTGACCGGCCCTTTACCCCGCGCGAAGATCGCCCCGCATCGAAGGGGAGCGATCGGCCCTACACACTGGGCGGCGAACGCAAAACCTTCACCCGCCCCGCTGCCGGTGGCGAGCGCCCCTACACACCGCGTGAAGGTCGCCCCTCCTTTAACAGCAGCGGCGGCAGTGATCGCAAGCCGTTCTCACGCCCCGGCGGCGACCGCCCCTACCCGCCACGCGAAGGTCGCCCCTCCTTTAACGGCAGCGGCGGCAGCGACCGCAAACCGTTCTCACGCCCCGGCGGCGGCCGCCCCTACACGCCGCGTCCGGATGCGGACGGCGGCATGCGTCCCCCGCGGAAGCCGTTTGCTCCGCGCGAAGGGGGCCGCCCCGCAGGCGGTAGCGACCGCAAGCCATTTTCGCCGCGAGGCGCGGACGGTCCGTCGCGCAAGCCGTTTTCAGGTGGGGGCGATGGGGAACGGCGTCCCTACACCCCACGCGCAGAGGGCGCTTCCTCCCGGCCCTACACTCCCAGGGCAGAAGGTGGCGCACCCGAGAGCGGAGCGGGGCCCAAGCCTGGAAAGCGGCCCCGCACTTCGCCCTTTACTTCTTCCGGCAAGCCCCGCGCCGGGGTAGGCAAACCAGCCGGTCGCCCGGGCCCGCGAGCCGCGCGGCCCGGTGCAGGTCCCAGGGCCAGCAAGCCGGGTGCCGGTTCAAGCCAGGGTAAGCGACCCGGCAAGCCCGGCGGTAAAAGCGGTCCGAGGCGTGACGGGTGAGCGGTACGCCCCCTGCCTTGGGCCGCAATCGCATTCTTGCCATTGACGGGCCTGCCGGATCGGGCAAAAGCACGGTTGCCGCGCACATGGCACGTCGCTTCGGCCTGTTAAATGTCGAAACAGGAGCCATGTATCGCGCCTTCGCACTCAAGGCTCTAGCCACCGGCACCATGCTTGACGACGCAGGGGCACTTGCCCGGCTCACTGAGACAACAGGCATTGAGCTTGTGCCCGATGCAGCGGGCAACCGTGTTCTGCTCGATGGCACGGACGTGACCGCTCAACTGCGAACGCCCGAGATCACCCAGGCTGCCTCGCAGGTGAGTGTGCACCCGCAGGTGCGAGCTTCCATGGTGCGCCTGCAGCAGGGGTTTGGAGCCTCTGCCGACGTGGGCCTAGTCATGGAGGGCAGAGACGTGGGTACAGTCATTTTTCCCGATGCCGGCGTCAAGGTTTTTCTATTTGCCTCTCCCGAGGCTCGAACCGGTCGTCGCCTCGCGCAAGACGGCGGCTCGCAAGCAGGGGAATCGCAAGCAGTTCTCGCCGCCCTCCGTGAGCGGGATGAGCGTGACCGGTCTCGCACCGAAAGCCCTCTACGCCCGGCTGACGATGCGGTGCAGCTTGACTCGACACACCTGACGCTGGAGCAGGTAATCGAGCAGGTCGCGCAGCTGGTGGCCGAGCGCTGGCAGTTGTAAAACACTGCCAGGTTTCCTCAACCTACTGAACTGTTGGGCTATAGAACTATGGAGCTATTGAATAGTAGGCTCCGGCGGCGGCTCCGTGCTGCGCAAATGGCGCTGGGGCGACGGCTTCGCTGTCAACCCAGGCACCGGTAGCGCATCCGGGGTATCGCTGAGCCCTCCACGCCGCACGGTCAGGCTGCCATGGTCCGTCTTGAGCTCGATGGTGGGGCCGCCCTGGCCTACCTGCCCGCTGATTGTCTTCATCCCGCCGCTCTCCCCTTGCGCCAAAGCGAGGTCAGAGTTGATTTCTTCATCCTTGCCGGTCTCTCCGTGCAGGCTAAAACCGGCTTGTACCGGCACGCTCAGTGTGATGTTGCCGGTGTTGTTGCGCAGCGACAGCGCCCCCAGCGGTTTGCTCGCCGCCACATGAATGTCGCTGTTGCTGTCTGAGATCTGTGCGTCCCCGCTCAAGCCGCTGACCTCGATCTCCTTGGAGCGTGTATCGATCTTCAAGCCGCCTCCAACGCCTGAAACTCGCAGGTCATCCGAGTCGAGCGACAGGGAGCCGGTAAGCCGCTGCGCTTCAAGCTGTGTACGGTTCGAGTGAAAAACGACCGGGCCGCCCGCACCGCTGACTGAGATGCTGCCTAGAAAATCACCGTCAAGCGTAGTCTTGCCCTTGACATCCGAGATGGTAAGGTCCTCCGCATGGCCGTTGATCGACAGGTCACCCCCAAGCGCACGGGCATGCAGGTCGCCATGGTCCATCACCACCCGGACGGCACCGCCCAGGCTATCAAGCGTTACGTCGCCGTGGTCCTGGTTAAGCTCAAGCGCGCGCCGCAGGCCGGAGATGGCAGTGTCGCCATGGTGGTTGCGTACCGTGCACAGCACACCTTCCGGCACGGAGAGCACCAGGCTTACTTCAACCCCGCGATGAGCCGGTACGGTGACCGTGGCATTGGAACCGTTCGCTCCACGGACTGTGAGCACCGGACGCGCCCCGGCAAACGCACCTGCTTTGGCGCGATCAGTGACATGCGCTACCTGGTGCGCGGCTACATGGATCTTCCCGTCTGTCGAAGGGGCAATCTGGAGGTCGCCGTGAGCGTTTTCAACGGTGAGGGTGCCATCAGCGGCAAGCGGATGCTCAAGAGTGATGTCGTTTTCGTGGGTTTCGCCATTCAGTGAGAAATTAAGGTCGGGATTGAGCCACCCGTAGTTCCACTCACCATTGGAACCGTTATGAAAACGTGGTCCACTCCGGCCGGCCAGGCCAAGCAGCACCAGCAGAATGACAAGCGCCACCAGGCCGCCGCCACCCCGGCGGCGTCTGTACGCGACCTGGGCGGGATAGCCGGGAGCCTGGGCAAGATAGCCGGTGGCCTGGGCAGTTCTCGACTCAAGCAGGCGCTCCCCCAGCAGCCCTACACCCAGCAGGACCAGCAGCAGGGGCCACCAGACCGCGTACACGGTCCAGAAGGATTCAAGCGACAGCCGATCTGTGGTGAGCAAAAGAAAGATGATGCCTGCGGCCAGTTCCAACATGGCGAAGGAGAACGAACCCCGTCGGGCAGGGACTTGCGCGTTGTAAGCCGCCTGCGAAAAACGCCTTGAAAACAGCACATCGAGCAGGCGCAGCAGCCCGGCAGCCAGCAGATAGATAGGCCAGGAGCGCCAAAACGAGAGCACATGCCATTGCGCCAGCAGCGCTGTGAGTGCGAAGCAGAGCAGGAAGACCGGCCCGCGAATGCGCTGGAACAGAAAGGGGTTCATCGCTGCTCCGTATCGTGATCGTGTGGGACAGGGTTGTGCGAGACGGGCTCGCCGGAAGTTGAGGAAGACGCTATCGGGGAAGGCGCGTCCGTAATAGGAGTGGCAGGAGTAGCAGGAGAGGCCGAAGGTGCCGGAGCTGGGACGTTGAAGCCCTGAAAACTCCCCGGTACAGGCTGCACAGGCGTGCGGACCCTGCGGACAAGCAGCCACACACCAAGCAGCATCAGGAGCACGGGCCATCCCCGGCCGATCCAGTCAAAATCAAGAAACCCAAGCGTGCTCAGGAGAAACAGCAGCCCTACCACGATCAGCACAATGGCACCGATCGGCTCGCCGCGGCGGGGGAGCGCGGGCGGCGAGGCGAGGGGCGGAACAGGCACATATGGGGCTGCCTGGGACTGCCGGCGAGCTTCCTGCTGTGGATCGATCCGGTCCGTCCAGCTCCCTGGACGTTCTACAGGGGGAACCGTACCGGGCATCCATGCTGGCTGCGCTGCCTGGGCCTGTGGCGGTATAGGAGCTGTGTACGAGGGCGGCACGTAGGTACTCGACTGTGGGCCTATCCGCTGGCTCATTTCAAGAATGCCGAACGGGTCCGGCAATGGCCTGCCGTCACGTCGGGCAGCGGCAGTCTGGGCTGCGTCGAATATCTGATAGAAGATCCAGAAAGCTACCAGGATCCCTACAAAGTCAAAGCGATTTGCTACACCCACGAGAATGACAAAGATGACAACATGCAAAAGCGCCTTGACAAACTGCCCGTTGTACATGGCACCGACACCGGGGATGCAGCCCAGAAATCCAGCCAGAACCGGACTCGGCGAGCCGGAGGGTACAGGTCGGTACGGCTGAGGCGGCATACCCGCCACAGGCGCATACCCTGCCTGCGCACCCGGAGTTGCCGCTGGTTCTAACGGTACGAAGCTGGGAGGCATAGAAGGAGAAGAGGGAGCCGGTACCCGCGCCAAAAGACAAGGCTCACACACCACAAGCCCATCGATGGTGCGGGTACATTGTGCGCACAACGGCTTGCCGCAGTTCTGGCAAAAAACCGTAGAGGCGCGGTCCAGGTGATTAGCGCATGTCATAAAGCGGCCTCCCCGCATGTGTTTCTCTCCGCCGAAGCCTGTAACGGCAGCGCCTCAGCAGGCAGTACGCGCGCGCTCGGCTGCGGATGCCCGGCCTTGCGTTCCTGCTGCGTCCCCTGCGTCACCTTGGCGGACTGGCGCAAATCCTGCACTGTGGCTTCCATCTCCCGCACCAGCCGCAGGTTGTCGTAGAAGCTTACAAGCTGCTTTTTCGTATCGAAAAACTCGTGAAACGCCGAGACCTGGAGAGTGGCCGGGCTTTCTATCGCAACCCGGACATCCGCCAGCCGCGTTCCGGCAATGGACAGCGTAAGACCGATTGAAAATACCGCCATGGCCGCCGTCATCAGGATGCGGGCTTGCCGTTGCCCGCGCGATGCCCATACAGGCAGCGGCAGCACGGATGCCAAACCCTCCACTGCGTACAGGCCCGCCGCAGCCCCCGGTGCAATGCCCATCGCAATCCCCGGACCGGTACGCGACAGGATTTTACTCGCCAGGTTCGCCGGGACCGCAGGCGGCGCATCGTGCAGCAACCCGATCCATTCCCTGCCCTGCCGGCATTCCTGCTGCAGGGTCCGGCATGCGGTGCAGCCCTCCATGTGCCGGGCAAATGCTGCCTGCTGCCCGGGTGCGAGCGTACCGTCCAGCAGGTCTACCAACGCTTCTTCCCAGTAGGCGCAATTGTCGTTTGTGCCGGTATTGAAATTGTCGAAATCATCATGCACCATCAGCTCACCTGCTTTCTGCCGCGGCTTAACACCCGGCCCAGCTCGGCCCTGCCGCGGCTGATACGCGACTTCACGGTTCCCTCGGGCACATGCAGCACAGCGGCAATTTCCTTGTAATCCATATCCTGCAAGTCTCTCAAAATCACGGCTTCCCGCAGTTCCGGCGACACAGACGCAAGCGCGGCCTGTACTTCGCGTTCAAGCTCGCGCTGCAGGGCATGCGCATGCGGGCCGGGTCGCGCGTCTTCCAGCAGGATGCCCGGTGCATCCTCCCGTTCCACATCAATCGAGTCCGAGGCACGTTGCAAACGCGAGCGCCTGTAGTGGTCTACCAGGTGATTGCGCGTAAGCGTGGTAACCCACACAGCAAGCGAACCGCGCCCCGGATCAAACGCCTTCAGGCTGCCGTAGATTTTCAGAAACACGTCCTGGGTCAAATCCTCGGCATCATGCGGCGAGCCGGTAAACCGGTAGCACAGGGTATAGACGCGCCCATGGTGCGTCTGCACCAGCTCGGTCCATGCCGGCGTGTCACCGCCGAGGCACCTGCGCGCCAGTGCGGCCCCGGCAAGATGGATCGCTTCCCTCGACTCGGCGCTGGAAACATCAATCTTGCTCGCCATGGCCGGTGTCGGGGGCTGCATCCTGCGGGCAATGGGCGGGGCTGTCTTGTGCCTGCTCTCCCAAATACTCCCGAAACCCATGGGTGCAATCGTAATGGCTGTCGCCGTCATGGGAAGTAGTACGCAAGGTGCGCCGCAATAGTTCCGCTACCCGGAGGATGAGACGGGCTACACTGTGCGGATGGCTGATGGCGAAAAAGACCCGAGGATGTACTTTGCAGCGGAACGAACCTTTTTGGCATGGATTCGTACCGGGCTCGGGCTCATGGGGATAGGCTTTGCCGTGGCACGCTTCGGGCTGTTTTTGCGACAGATTCAAAGCAGCCAGGTACATACTCCGGCACATGGCTCAGGAGTCTCGGTCTATTCCGGCACCGCCCTGGTAGGGTTGGGCGTTCTAGTGCAACTCGGTGCCATGGTGCATCACATCAGGACCACGCGAGAGCTTCAATCGGGCACATGGGAGCCGAAAGTTTCCCATGGCGGTGTGCTCCTTGCACTTGTGCTTGCCGTCGCCGGGGTAGGCATGGGGGTGTACCTGGTATTGCTTCGATAGCTACTGCAAGGTCTCTGCGCCGTTAGAGCCGGCCTGCTGGCACTCTGCACAAACGCCTAATACGTCTATGGCGATCCGTTTCATCAGGAAACCCCCAGGGAGTTGGCGGGGCATCTCTGCCAGGCCCAGCACTTCAGGGTCAATGTCATGGATGGTGCGGCACTCCGTGCAAAGCAGGTGATGATGCGGGCTGTGGTTTGTTTCCACACGCATGGACCCATGATGCTGCGAGACCTGCTGAAAGATACCTGTGTCAATAAACAAGTGCAGATTCTTATACACGGTTGCCAGGGAGATGGAAGGAAGGCGCCGTTTGACACGTGCATAGACTTCTTCCGGACTTGGATGGCCTTCTACCGAGCAGAGCACGTCATAAATAATCTGACGCTGATGTGTGACTGCCAAACCGGCTCCTTCGCACATCTTCCGGAACTGTGTCGCTTCGCTTGGCATAACCCTCAAAACTACCGTGCTTTATCTGGAACGTCAACCATAAGAATATCAGAGTCTCAAAGCCTGGAGTGTCGCACCTGGGATGCTCGGCCATAAATCCAGGGATTGCCATGGCACCCCATGTGCGCTGTTGCGGCGGCAAAGACAGTCTTGGAAGTGAAAGCGGCTAGTTCCAGCGAAAGCGGCATCTCTTTTAAGCAGAAGCAACGTTTGCTTCACACTGCCGCAAACCCATTTTCGCCGTACCCGCACCGTACCAAAGGAGTCCTATGTTTCTGCGCGTCGATAAACTGCTCATCCCATTGACCAAGCCCAAGAGTCCCGATCCGAACGAAGCAGCCGCAGTGCAGGAACTGCTGGGCGGCAAGTTCGGCGAAATGTCAACGCTGAACAACTACATGCACCAGTCATTCGGCTTCAAAGAGAAGAAGAAGCTCAAGCCGTTCTACGACCTGGTTTCCTGCATCACGGCTGAAGAAGTCGGGCACGTTGAGCTGGTTGCCTCGGCAGTCAACCTGCTGCTTGAAGGCAGCGCGGCAGAGGGCGATCCGACAGATGCCCCGCTGGCACCGACCAAGAACCTGCGCAACACCCACCACAACATCGTGGGCGGCGGCGGTCACCAGGTGATGGACTCCATGGGTCATTTCTGGTCCGGGGATTACGTGTTTTCAAGCGGTAACCTGGTTGCCGACCTGCTGCACAACTTCTTTCTGGAGACCGGCGCACGCATGCACAAGCATCGCTGCTACCAGATGTGCACCAGCCAGACAGCGCGCGACATGATCGGCTACCTGATGGTTCGCGGCGGCGTGCACCAGGCCTCCTATGCGCTGGCGCTGCGCAAGATCACCGGCGTTGAAATCACCAAGATGTTGCCGACACCGAACATCGACGATGCCAAGATTCCCGAAGCCCGCAAGTGGCAGGAGATGGGCAGCCACCGCAAGATCTACACGTTCTCACCCGAGGACTATGGGGATGTAGCCGGTGTATGGTCTGGTCCTGCGGACTGGGCCGATGGCGAAGAGCTTGAAGTCATCAAGGGTGCCCCGGATTATGCGGAAGAAGGCGCTGTCATTTCAGGAGCGAGTTCCCTGTTCTCCCCGGATTACGCGCCGGAAGAGATCTATGAGATCGCGGCCCAGCTTATGAAGAAGGGCGGCATCTCGCCCAAGCAGCCCAACGATGGAACCCATTCACGCATGCAGGGCAGCACGGCCAACAGCCCCGGTGCCAAGGCGCAACCCACCAAAATCGGCATCTAACTTATAGAAAGCAAAAGGCCGTCCGGATTCTCGGACGGCCTTTTTATTTCCCGGCAACTGCCTACACCCTAACCTCAAGCATTCGATCGAGCGCAACCTTGGCCCAGTGCTTGGTATCGGCACGCACTGAAATCTGGTTTACCACGCGGCCTTCAATCAGGTTCTCAAGCACCCAGCACAAGTGCTGCGGCGTAATGCGGAACATGGTCGTGCACAAGCAGCCTGTGTCATCCAGCGTAATCACCTTTTTGCCTTGTGTCGCCGCGTGGCGTGCCAGCCGGTTTACCAGGTGAATCTCCGTGCCAATAGCAAACATTGCTCCTTCAGGCGCGGCATTGACCAGCGAGATGATTCGCTCGGTTGACCCAAGCGCGTCTGCTTTCTGGCAAACCTCCCAGCGGCACTCCGGGTGCACGACGACCTGGATGCTGGGGTACTTGGCGCGTACCTGGTCCACATGGTCCGGTAGAAAACGCTGATGCACCGAGCAGTGGCCCTTCCACAAGATGACCTTGGCAGCCTTGAGCCGTGCCGGGGTCAGGCCGCCGTTGATCTGGTAAGGGTCGAACACCACCATCTCCGATAGCGGAATCCCCATGGCAAACGCCGTGTTGCGGCCCAGGTGCTGGTCTGGCAAAAATAGCAGTTTGCCCGCGCGGGCAAAGCCCCACTCAAAAGCCTTCTGCGCATTCGATGAAGTGCAGACCAGGCCGCCACGCTCCCCGCAAAACGCCTTGATGGCTGCTGTCGAGTTCATATAAGTAATCGGCAGAATATCGTCGGGCGTGAGCCCGGAAGCCATCAGCGCGTCCCAGCAATCCTCCACTTGGCCGATCTCCGCCATGTCGGCCATGGAGCAACCGGCATTCAGGTCCGGCAGGATGACCTTCTGGTCCGGGCGACCCAGGACGTCAGCCGACTCCGCCATAAAGTGAACTCCGCAGAAAACCAGATATTTGGCTGCGGTCTCGGCGGCGATCTGAGAAAGTTTGTAGCTGTCACCGGTAAAGTCGGCGAAGCGAATCACTTCATCGCGTTGATAGTGGTGGCCGAGCAGAACGGCTGTGTCGCCTAATTTGGCGCGGGCTCGGGCAATGCGATCGTCCATGGAGTGATCGGGCAGGACGAGATAGTTTTCAAGCGAGCAAGCCTCTACTTCAGCATCATTCAGATGGTCTGGGGCAAGGGCGAGCGCGTCCGTGACTGCAACAGTCAGTGTGCTCATTCAGTGTTCCGCCTTCAGTTCGTCTCCCTTGGCGGGGACGAACGGGGATGTTGAAAGCATGGGTACAGGCTGCAGCGGCTTCGCAAAGTCTCAAGCCGCGGGGATGTTGCCGCCTTCATACACAGATGCAATCCTGGGCGTCACGATGCAATGGGATGACGCCGGAAGCTGCTTCTGTTACGGCTAGTGTAGTGGAAGCAGCCAGTTTTGTGACAGGGAGAGGGCGCACGGGTATCATCAGAGGGCGATGCACCTTGGCGACTCGATCTTTATCCTCATTCTGGCTCTTGTGCTGCTCGGTCCCAAGAAGACTTCAGAGCTGGCCGGGCAATTGGGGAAACTGATGTCCGAGTTCCGCAAAGCCTCGAACGACTTCAAGTATCAGTTCAACGAGGAAATGCGTGTGTCTGAGCAGCAGGAGCAACAGAAGAAGCAGGAAGCCGAGCGCGCGGCGTTACCTGCCCCTGTCTCGGCAATCGGTGAAAACACCATCATGCCCCCGGCGATACAAGGCGCGACCGTAGAAGCACCAAGCGAGGCAGTTCCCTATGCAATTTCCGCGGTATCTGCCACAACGGGCGAAGAGCACTCCATCGAGGATCACCCCTTGCTGCGCGTCGATGTCATCCCGCCCATGGACGTTATCCCGCCGATGAACGAGATAGCCGCGCCGGCAAATGGAACCGGAAACGGCCACCACGCGGGCGCACCCGGGGCAGCCCCGCCGGTCGAGAACGAAGCTCCGGTACCTCATGGCTCCTAACAGTGTCGATACAGTACGGTCTGCGGTAAGCGAGCGGGCTGACCTGCCGGGCATGAGCCTGCTGGAGCACCTGGAAGAGCTGCGCAAGCGTTTCATGCACGTCATCGTGGCACTGATCATCGGCTTCGGCGTAGCCTACGGCTTCCATGAGCGTATCTACGCGTTCATGCAGGCGCCGATCACCTTCGCCCTCCAGCAGCATCACCTGCCCACCAAGCTGGTCTACCACAACCCTGTTGATGGTTTTAACCTCTACCTCAAGCTCTCCTTCATGGCCGGTGCCCTGCTGGCCGCGCCCTACGTGCTGTACCAGCTGTGGCTTTTCATCTCGCCGGGGCTCTACAAGCATGAGAAGCGCTACGTGTGGCCGTTCATGTTCACGACCGTTGCGCTGTTCTTCGGCGGCGCATACTTCGGCTACAAGTTCGTGTTTCCCGGCTCGCTGAGCTTTCTACTTTCCTACAGTGACAAGTTCACGCCCCTTATCGAAATCAACGAGTACACCGGCCTGTTCCTGACAGTGATTCTCGGCTTAGGCATCTCGTTTGAGCTGCCCATCGTCATCATGTTCCTGTCGCTGTTCGGCATCGTGGGGCCAAAGTTTCTCTGGACCAACCTGCGCTACGCCATCCTCATCATCTTTGTCATCGCGGCCATCATCACGCCGACCCCGGACATCATGATCATGTGCGCCTTTGCCTCGCCGCTGCTGATCCTCTACTTGCTGAGCATCGGTGTCTCGTACATGGTGCACCCGGCGCGGCGCAAGCGAAACGCGCTCAAAGCCGGCCAGTAAGCTGGGGCACCGGTGAACGCTTTGCCTGCAATGAGTACGCAGTTCGCCGGAGCCTCGCTCGGCTTCTGGCTGCTATTCCACGGCATCGTGGCCGTGCTGCTATTTGTGGATTTAGTGGTACTCGGCGCGCAAAAAGGTGTCACGGCGCGCGCGCAGGTACGCAAGGCCTGGGCGTGGACCGCAGTGCTGGCCGCTGCGGCATTCTGCTTTGCCTTGTTTGTCTCGAAACAACAAGGCCACGGCCACGCTGTTGAGTTCGTCGCAGGCTACCTGGTTGAAGGCTCGCTTTCGGTCGATAACCTCTTCGTATTCCTGCTGCTGTTCCGCTCGCTGGGCCTCGATGCCGACGGGCAGCGCCGTGTGCTGCTGTGGGGCGTGCTGGGCGCGATCGTCCTGCGTGCCGTCTGCATCTTTGCCGGGGTCGCGTTGCTGCAGCGGTTTGCCTGGGTGCAGTACATCTTCGGCGTAGTCCTGCTGGTTGCCGGTGTCCGCCTGCTGCGGTCTGACGAAAAAAACAAGGGGCAGCCCGGACCCATGCGATGGCTGCGCAAACGGGTAGGAGGCAGCCCCGGCGGCGTACTCGGCGGAGGAGCGTTTCTGCTGGTTGTGCTCGCGGTAGAAGGCACCGACCTGCTGTTCGCGCTCGACTCCATCCCGGCGGTGCTTGCCATCACGCGCGACACGTTCATTGTCTACACGTCGAACATCTTTGCGATTCTGGGCCTGCGGTCACTCTACTTCGCGCTTGCCGGGGTGCTTGAGAAGCTGCGCCTGCTGCACTACGGCCTCGCCGTCATCCTGATTTTTGTCGCTGCCAAGATGCTTGCCGCAAAGTGGATCGAGATACCCGCCTGGGCCTCGCTTGCCATCATCGTAGCCATTCTAGGCGGCTTTGCCGTAGCCAGCCGCCTGCTGCCCGAACCTGCAGCAAGCTAGTTCCCTGCTTTAGTACGGCTGCATTTTTGCCACGTTCAACTTGGGGCGCTTGGCGGCGCGGCATAGCGGGCAGCCTGTAATATGCGCATTGATTTCAGCTTCAATCGCGGCCAGGGTATGCCGCGCCTCGATGCGTATATCGATGACCTTGCGCCGCCCCATGCTGCGCAACAGCTCAACCGTTGTCGCGCGCAGGCGCTCCTCCTCGGCAACGGCAGCCTGCCAGCGCGGCTTCAAACTGTCGTACACTTCGCACCGGACTTGATCTATCGCAAGCACTGTCAGAGTATGCGCTCCTCAAAAGTAATTGCCTTGTCTCCTACAGCCAGCGAGTGTCGCGCAAAATGGGCGTCATCCCGCTGCGGAAAGTCGTTACGGTAGTGCGCGCCGCGGCTCTCATGCCGGGCAGTCGCCGAGCGCACAATCAGCTCGCTTACATCCATCAAATTACGCAGTTCAGCAGTAGCGCGGCGCGGCGGTTCCACCTGGCGGCTTAGCGAGCGGGCACGCAGCTCCCCAAGGCAGGCCTCCGCTCGGCGCAAGCCGTCGCCGTCACGCAGCAGCCCGGCATCGCGCCACATCTCTGCCTGCAGGGTATGGCGCAGCGCAGCTGCGGATGCCGCCGCCGGGTACGGTACGTGCGAAGCATGCGACTTTCCCCCTCCCTGCGCAGTCTCGCCCAGCATGGCTTCTGACGCGCGCGCGCCGAATACCAGGCCTTCCAGCAGTGAGTTGCTGGCCAGCCGGTTGGCACCGTGAACGCCCGTACAGGCCACTTCTCCCGCCGCAAACAGCCCCGCAAGCGAAGTGCGTCCGTCCATGTCGGTCTCAACGCCGCCCATAAGGTAGTGCGCGGCAGGACGCACCGGGATCAGATCGCGGCTCAGCAGCAGGCCATGCCTTAAAAGAAAAGCCGAGATGCCGGGGAACCGCGCCACGAGATCAAGCTCCGGTTCCTGCCCGGCTAAATGACGCATATCGAGATAGACCGGGCACCCGGAAGCATTCGGGCCAGACCCGCCCATGCCCTCCCGCGTAATCGCGCGTGCCACTACATCGCGCGGTGCCAGCTCCAGCAGCGGGTGGTAGCGCTCCATAAAGCGTTCCCCCCGGTCATTGCGCAGGATCGCACCCTCACCCCGCAGCGCCTCCGACAGTAGAAAACGCGGCACCCCAGGCAATGACAGCGCCGTCGGGTGGAACTGGTAAAACTCCATATCCGCAATGGCCGCCCCGGCGCGGTACGCCGCAGCAATGCCGTCCCCGGTCGCAACCACCGGGTTGGTCGTGTCAGAGTACACCTGGCCCGCGCCGCCGCTTGCCAGCAGCACCGCACGCGCATGCACTTCCGTCTGCCTCCCGTCCCGATCCACAAGGGCTACCCCGGTCACACGGTTGCCCTCATCAAGCAGCAGGTCCGTGCAGGTGGTCCACTCCAGCAAGTCGATGTTCGGGTGGGTGCGCGCATGCGCCAGCAAGGCGCGGCCAATCTCGGCCCCGGTCGCGTCGCCGTTTGCGTGCAGAATCCTGTTGCGGCTGTGCGCGCCCTCGCGCGTCAGCAGCAGCACGCCGGTTGCGGGGTGCTTGTCAAAACCGGTGCCCCATTGCAGTAGCTCTTCCACACGCGCGGGCCCCTCGGCTACCAGCAGGTGCGCGGCTTCACGGTCCACCAGGCCGTCACCGGCAGAGCGTGTGTCGGCCCAGTGTTCTTCCACGTCCTCTGCGCCGCTCATGGCTACCGCAATGCCGCCCTGCGCATAGCTGGTATTTGACTCGCCAAGCTGCTCCTTGGTGATAGCCAGTACGCGGCCATGCCCGGCAAGCGTGATAGCAGCCCGCAGGCCGGCAATGCCCGCACCGACAACAATGAACTCCGGACTCCCATGTGCTTCCATAACCTGTTAGACACCTGTGACTCTCGTGAAGGTGCATCGCGGCTCTCCGGGTGGTTGCACAGTACAGTAAGAGCTGTGCGAACCATCGGGGTTAAAACCGCTACCGCCAATTACAAAGTGTATGTGGGTACGGGCCTTCTGGAAACGCTCGCCGCACGTATCGCACCCTTTCGCCCATCATCTTCCGGAACCGGGCTGTTCGTGCTCACCTCGCCGCCCATCTGGGAGCTGTGGGGAGAGCGCTTTCTCGCATCGTTTCCCCAGCAGCCCGCCGAGCGACCGACAATCCTGTTCCTGGAGCCGGGCGAGGCCGCAAAGCGTCTCCGCTCCCTGGAGAAACTGGCAGAGGAGCTTGCCGAAGCCGGTGCGGATCGCGCTTCCCTGCTGATCGCTTTCGGCGGCGGCATCGTGGGCGATGTCGGCGGTTTTCTGGCGGCCATCTACATGCGCGGCATCCCCTATGTGCAGGTGCCCACCACGCTGCTGGCACAGGTTGACTCCTCTGTCGGCGGCAAAACAGGCGCAAACCTCGCCGCAGGCAAAAACCTGGTCGGCGCATTCCACCATCCTGCTGCCGTATTTGCCGATGTGGACCTGCTGCAAACCCTCCCCATCCGCGAGCTGCGTGCCGGGCTCATGGAAAGTGTCAAGGCCGGCATTATCCGCGACCCGGAGCTGTTCCGCCTACTTGAGGAGCGACTACCGGAGCTTCTGCAAGCCGCTCCCGATACCGGGCTTTTGACCGAGATTGTAGCCCGCTCTGTCGCCATGAAGGCCGAAGTTGTGGGGGTGGATGAGCGCGAATCCGGCCTGCGCATGATCCTGAACCTGGGCCACACGGTCGGTCATGCGATTGAGGCCGTAACGGGATACAGCGTGCTGCTGCACGGTGAAGCAGTGGGCTGGGGCATGCTGGTGGCTCTTCGTATCGCGCTTGGGCGCGGGCTGGTAGCCGGGGAGCAGTGCGACCGTGCCGGGGCACTTATCCGCACAGTCGGTGCGCTGCCGCCGTTCCATGCTACGGCACAGGCGCTTCTGCTTGCCGCCGGACGCGACAAGAAGAACAGCGCAGGCACACGCCGTTTTGTGCTGCCCCGCGGCATCGGCGATGCGGTTGTTGTCGAAGAAGTCACGGACACAGAGCTGCTGGCGGCGATCGAGCCGGTTGTGGAAGAGGCGCAGCATGCTTGAGCAAAAAGCGCTTGCGCAAAAAGCAAAAGGCGCAGCCCCGCAGGGCGCAGCCGACGAGACAGATGCCGCAACCCGTGTGCGCGCCATGTTCGACGAGATTGCCCCGCGCTACGACCTGCTGAACCATGTACTATCCGCAGGCATCGACCGGCTATGGTGGTGGCGCACTGCACGACGCTTTCGCAGGGTACTCGCAGACCCCCGGTCTCGCGTGCTCGACATTTGTTGCGGCACCGGTGACATGACCATGGCGCTGCTGCGTCGCCGGCCGCGCAGTGGCTCTCCGGTACTGGCGGCAGACTTCTCGCACGGCATGCTCGTGCGCGGCGCGCGCAAGTTCACCCGGCACGGTGCGGTCGCCATTGAAGCCGATGCCATGCAGTTGCCCATCGCTGACGGTTCGCTGGACCTCATTACCACCGCATTCGGCTTCCGCAACCTGCGCAACTACTCGGGCGGCCTTGCGGAGTTTCACCGCGCGCTGGCACCGGGCGGCACCCTCGGCATCCTTGATTTTGCCGAGCCGTCCGGCCTGCTGGGCAAGCTCTACGCGTTCTACTTCCGGCACATCCTGCCGTGGATCGGGGCGCGGCTCTCCGGCGGTGCATCCGCAGCCTATGCCTACCTGCCGTCTTCGGTGGGGCGCTTCCCCGCCCCGGGGGAGCTGATGGAAACCATGCGCTCCATCGGCTACCTCGACGTTTCCTGGACCCGGTACAGCTTCGGCATCGCCGGGCTGTACGTGGCACGCAAGGCTCCCCCAGCTTGATTTAAGGCCGGTTTCGATTGACTTCGCAGTTTGCATCTATTACGCATGGAAGAGATTGTTTCAGGAGCTGATTCCGGGGCTCGTTTCGGGGGCTCGTCTCAATCCATCTTCCAGAAGGGGCAGATCCATGCCGTTAAAGTACCTACGCTACCTGATGCTGCTTGCCATGCTGATCTCGCTCCATGGCACGGCTCAACAGGTGCCGGTGCGTGCTCTACTTGCGGAGCAGGTGGATGCCGGGCAGGGCGAAGCTGCTATCGTGCACACGCATTATGGCACCGGGTACGGCTTTTTCCTTACCGGCAAGGCAGAAGTATTGGTGGCCCGCCACTCTGTCCTGACTCCCCAAAGAACTATCGCAAACGAAATCGATGTCAAGTACCCGCAGAGACCGTTCAACAACTTTGTTGAAAGCCGCTCGGTACCCATCGCCCAGGACATAGTGCATGACCTTGTTCTGCTTCACGTCGAGAATGTTGAAAACGTCGAGAATTTTGCAGATGTGGGAAATGAGAAGGCGAACGCGGTTTTGCCGGTGCAGGTACCTGTAGCTACCCCGCCATGCACACCCCTGCAGCAAGTCCGTTACCGTCGACGCCATACCGCACAGCATTCCTGGCATTCCAATTTGCATCAAGCCCGCTTTACCCGCAGGATCACAAAAGAGAGCTTGCACCGCACACTTGCCTTCCGCCGCAATCCGCGGCTGCACATCATCTGGGATGGACCGGACACAGGTTCAAGTTGAGCCCCTGCACTTCCCCAAGCGGTATACCCTGAAGCTATGAGTGAGCAGGCCACAGCCGCGTCTCCAACGCTGCATCCGGCGCTGAGCCCAAGCATGAGTCAGGAGAAGGCTGCTGCCGCTCGCGGCTCTGTGCTGGCGGCGCTGGTAGTGACGCTGCTGAAGCTGTTCACAGGGCTTGCAAGCGGCTCGCTCGGCATGCTCTCAGACGCGGCTCACTCCGCACTTGATCTTGCCGGGGCCGGGTTGACCTATTTCTCCGTCCAGGTTGCCGACCGCCCTGCGGACGACGACCACCCGTACGGGCACGCAAAAGTTGAAAACGTTTCCGCGTTCATTGAAATGTTCCTCATGCTCGGCTCCTCGCTGTGGATCGGCACCGAGGCCGTGCGCCGCCTGATGCGGCATGAAATCGGCTTGCGCTACTCGGTTTGGCCGCTGGCGGTTCTGGTGCTTTCCATTGGGGTCGATATATGGCGGTCGCGCAAGCTGCGCGGGGTTGCGGTGCGCACCCAAAGCGCCGCGCTGGCTGCCGATGCCGCCCATTTTTCATCGGACATCTGGGCCAGCGCGGCAGTCTTCCTTGGCCTGGTATTGTCCTGGGCGGGTACCCGCTTCGGCATGCCCGCGCTGCGCTACGCTGACTCGGTCGCCGCCCTGCTGGTTTCGCTCATGATCCTGCTGTTTGCGTGGCAGATAGGCCGACGCACGGTGGGCACTCTGGTGGATGCCACCCCGCGCGATACCCGCGCCCGCGTGCTCTATGAGGTGCGCCGCGTACACGGTGTGCTGGCTGTGGATCAGGCGCGCATGCGCAGCGCCGGCCCGGCGCACTTTGCTGACCTTACGCTTTCCATGTCGCGCCAGCTTACCTTTCAACGCACGGAGCAGCTGGTAACCGAGGCGACGGAAGCCGTGCGCCGCGTACTGCCGGATGCCGATGTGGTCATCCGCACCGTGGCCCGTGAGCTTGCAACTGAAAGCGTGTTCGACCGTGTGCGCGCCGTAGCCCTGCGCAACAACGTGGTGCTGCACGACGTGTCTGTCCAGGCCTACGGCACAGGGTTGCGCATTGAGCAACATATCGAGGTCAACGAGAAGCTGCCGCTCAAACAGGCGCATGACTTTGTACGGCGTATCGAAGACCAGATACGCGGCGAGTTGCCCCAGATCGTAAGCGTGCTGACGCACATTGAAAGCGAACCGGCCACCATTGAAAAACCTGAACTGCGCGAGCAGAACCGCTCCATGGAAGAACATCTGCGGCAGGCCGCCGCGCCGCTGCCTGAAATCCTCGATGTGCATGAAGTTCTGGTGAGCCGCGTCGGTGACCGTTTCCAGCTCTCCTGCCACTGCACCATGCCTGACGATCTGGCCATGCAGCGTGTACACCAGGTCATCACGCTGCTTGAAGACCGTTTCAAAAGCGGCTGCCCCGAGGTGGATCGCGTACTCATCCATCCGGAACCCGTCACGGACAGCCATCACTAGATGACTGCGTACTTCCGCTTTGCGCTGGTGGCCATGCTGCTGTTGGGCATCGCCTGCATTTCGGCCATTGTGACCATGCAGTTTGCGGTGCACGGCGCAGTCGTCACCGTGCCTGACTTCAAGGGACAAACAGTAGATGAGGCAGTGAGCCGGGCTGCCGCTTTGGGGCTTGACATGTCTGTAAGGCAGCAGTTCTATTCGACAGCCCTGCCGGCCGGCCGGGTGCTGCTGCAGTCTTCGCAACCGGGAGCGCAGGTACGCCGCGGCTGGAACCTTGCCGTGGCGGAAAGCCTTGGAACCCGGCAGATCACGATTCCTGACGTAGTGGGCAAAAACGAGCATGATGCCATCTTTGCCATTCGACAAAAAGGCCTGGAGCTGGGAACAATCGCGCATGTGCCCGACGCGCAGAGGCCCCCCGGAACCGTGCTGGCACAGGACCCGGGTCCGCAAGCCAAAGGTGCGGAGCGGCCCAGTGTCAGTCTGCTTGTAGCGGATTCTCAGCCTTTGAAAAGCCCGGCGTTTGCCATGCCGGATGAAACTGGAAAGTCGTACAGCGAAGCTGTGGAGGAACTGGAGAAAGCCGGCTTGCATGTCGAAAGCGCGCTCGGCACACCCGATGGTTCTGAACTGAAACTCACAGTGCAAACGCAACCGGGGATCGTAGTCGCACAGACACCGGCAGCAGGCGGAAAAATAGATGCCGCAACACGGATCATTCTGTCCGTAACTGCCCCGGTGGAACACACTGAGCCCTAATTACGGCTATCAATAAAATGGTGCAAGCTGCGTCTCAACCGGCATGCAGCTTGCACTATACCGCCGAAATCTTAGCCCTTGGAAAGCGCCGCGCCAAGTTCCTTGATCTTCGTGGAAAGAGCATTGTCGCTATCGCCGACCTTGGTCGTGTCTTTACCCAGCTTCTCAAGCAGGGTCTTGATCGCCTTGTCATCGGGCGTGCTTGCCTGAAGAAGCTTCTTCAGCTTGGTCAAGTCGGTAACCACTGCCTTGACACCGGCATGGTCGTGCTTGCTGAGGTGCTCTTCCCAGCCTTCGATGTTGGTAATTGCTTTTTCAATCGGCATCTTCTCGACACCGCCCTCCAGGGCCTTGATGGTGGTATCGAAACGTGTAGTCGGCATTGTGTTTTCCTCTCACAGGTACATCTCGTAATAACTTTTGGTTGTTACAAGGGGCTGGGATGCACTGCAAAGGGTGAAGCCATCGAGGTTTTTGAGCGGTATGCTTCACCTGCTCAACAGCTTTTTCGTTGCCGCTGTTATTGCACAATGTTCATGATTTCAGGCACTTGCTGAAGCAAATCCTGCTTGCACGTTGTTACCCCGCAGTGCTAAGCAGGGCAGCAAAAAAGCCGTCGCACGGATGCACTCCGGGAATGGTGCGCAAGTACGGCCCTGCCAGCGCACTATCGCGCAATGTGCCATGCCCTTCCACGGTAAGAACGCCCTGTGCCAGCAGCGTGTCGAGTGCAGGCCCAACCGGCTGCACCTTCACGCCCGCCTGCATGGCCGTAATCGCTTCCACAACCTGCTCGTTCTCCTCCGCTTCAAGCGAGCAGGTAGAGTACAGCAGCTTGCCGCCGGGCTTGAGCGCCTTGAGCGCCGAAACCAGAATGGCACGCTGCCGTTCCGCCTGCCGTCCAATCGCGGCCTCGTTCAGCCGGTGGCGAATTTCAGGATTGCGCCCCAGCGTGCCGGTGCCGCTGCACGGCATGTCGCACAAAATCGTGTCATAGGCGGCACCCGGCGCGAGAGCGGTCGCATCGCCGGGCACAAAGCGCACGGTCTCTGCCCAGGGCAACCGCCGCTGCATGATGCGCAGGCGCGGCGCACTTACATCCATCGCTGTAATGCTCGCCTGCGGGTTGCGCTCGGCCAGGATGGCCGTTTTACCGCCCGGCGCGGCGCACGCGTCGAGAATCGAAAGGTCAATGGAAGGGCGGATGGAAGAGTCAATCGAAGATCCGGCATGCAGCGCGGCCAGCTCGCCGACAAGCTGCGAGGCCTCATCCTGGATGCGCAGGTTGGTTGGCTCTACCTTGAGCATGCGGCGCGCGTTGGTAAGAAACGCTCCCGGTTCAAGCGCCAGATTACCCGTATCTTCCGCACCCGTCACACGCACATATGTGGGTGCAGGCTGCTGGCCGAACGCGCATAGTGCCTCTGTAGCCGCCGCGCCGAAGCGTGCGCGCCAGCGTGTAAGCAGCCACTGCGGGTAGGCGGCAGCCGGGCTGTCGCGCAGGCCGCGCAGCGTGTCGCGCTCGCGCAGGATGCGCCGCAACACGGCATTGGTAAGGCCCGCCATCTGCACGCCGTCCGACTGCTTGGCCAGCTCCACGCTTTCATTGATCGCCGCATGCGCCGGGATTCGATCCAGAAACAACAGCTGATACGCACCCAGGCGCAGCGCGATGATGACGCCGAAGTGCATGTCAGACTCGGGATAGCGTAGCCGCGCGGCGATCTCACGGTCCAGCGCGATCTGCCAGCGCAGAGTGCCGCGTACCAGCTCGGTGGCCAGGTCGCGGTCCTGGCGCGACAGTGCTTCTACACGCGGCGAGCGCAGCTGATCGTCAGAGTGCGCAGTGCCGCGTTCCACCGCGAGCAGCACGTGCGCCGCGGCAATCCGTGCCGGTGCAATGCCGGTAAGTTCAGCCAAGGCGCATACCTCCAAGCTGCGGATGCCCGCGCAGAAAATCAGCGGCAGGCATGGCGCGCTTGCCTTCCAGCTGCACTTCAAGCAGCTCTACGGCAGTGCCCCCATCGCAGCAGGCATAGAGGTGCCCAGCCTCGACAATCAGGGTGCCTGGCGTATCGGTAACAGATCTGGTAGCATTCGGTGCCATACGCGTGACCGTAAACTTCTTTCCGCCCAGCATCGTCCAGGCACGGGGCCATGGCTGAAAACCGCGCCACCGGTTGTAGATTTCGTCTGCATTACGGTTGAAGTCGATACGCCCATCCTCGCGTGTCAGGATCGGCGCATGCGTGGCTGCCCCTGCATCCTGCGGCTTTGCCGCGAGCGTGCCCGCCACAAGCCCATCGAGGGTGGAAAGCATCAGCGGCGCGCCGAGCGCAGCCAGCTGCGGAAAAAGTTCCGCCGCAGTCGCATCCGGTGCGATAGCGAGCTCGGCCCGCTCAAGCACAGGGCCGGTATCGAGGCCTTCTTCCAGCAGCATGGTCACCACGCCAGTCGTCGTTTCTCCATGAGCAACCGCCCACTGAATCGGCGCGGCTCCGCGATATTTCGGCAGCAGCGAGCCGTGCAGGTTAATATTGCCCAGCGGCGGCAGCGCCAGCATCCAGGGCGGAATGATGCGGCCATACGCAACGACCAGGATCGCATCAGGCCTGATCGCCTCCAGGCGCTCCCGCAACGCCGCATTGTTGCGAATCTTCTCAGGCTGATCGACCGGGAGGCCATGC
Source organism: uncultured Acidobacteriaceae bacterium (assembly GCA_964236655.1). Lineage (GTDB taxonomy): Bacteria > Acidobacteriota > Terriglobia > Terriglobales > Acidobacteriaceae > EB88. The sequence continues at coordinate 25,694 of CAXSFX010000035.1, forward strand.
GCCAGCGCCCATTGCTTCACCGGCGACATGGCAGTCTGCATGCCGCGCCCCACAGGCCGGTCGGGCTGCGTCAACACCAGCGCGACTTCATGGCCCGCGCCTACAACTGCTTCAAGAGTAGGCACAGCAAACTCCGGCGTACCGCAAAATACCAGGCGCAGCGGATTTCGTGCCGGAGACTTGGAAGGATCTACCACCCGCCGTCCCGCT
>CAXSFX010000036.1:0-25452 GCA_964236655.1 uncultured Acidobacteriaceae bacterium
GAAAGCCGGGGGCTGAAGCCGATGGCAACTCCTGCCGGGATGGTCCACAGCGCGGCCAGGAACAGTGCGGCAATAACGCGGAGAAAGGTAGCGCCCGCCCCGATCAGCAGCTCGCGGTACTCCACCAGCGGCAAGCCGCGCAGCATCAACGAGGCTTTCCAGATTGCTGTAACGGCAAGCACCAGCAGAAACGTGCCGAGCACCGCAGCGGCGAGCGATGAGCGCCGGCTGCCATCAGGGTCGGGTAGCGTGCCGGTGCGCTTCCCCTCGCTGCGCGCCAGTGACAGGTACAGGCGCTCGGTAAGCGGCTGTACGGTCAGCTCGTTGACCTTGGTCAGGAAGTTTGACCGGCGCAGCATGTCCAGGATCGGCGAGCGCGAGTGCTCGGCGCTATCTGTTGTTTCAAACTTGAATTTGTCAGACCAGGCAATAGCGGGCCGCCACAACAGCTGATCGGTAGCGACAATAATCGCTACCACTGTCAGCAGACCATACACCTGAGCGCGTGTGTCGTTGGCGGAAGCGGCTGTCTGTAAATAGGAGCCCAATCCCGGCAGGCGGAACTGCCGAGGCCCCAGCGAGAACAGCTCGCAGATCATGAGCGAGAACCAGCCGTTGGCGACTGACACCATCGAGTTCCACACCAGCCCGATAGCGGCAAAAGGCAGCTCCAGCTGAAAGGCCCGCTGCAATGGCGAGAAACGATTGATGCTGCAGGCTTCGCGCAGTTCTCGCGGAATGCTCTTGAGAGAGGCGTAAAACGAAAACGCCATGTTCCAGACCATGCCGGTAAAGATCAGCACAATGGCACCGAGCTCCAGCCCTAGCTGTCGCGTGGGAAAGAGAGAAATCATGGCCAGCATGACCCCGGGAAGAAACGACAGCACCGGGATCGATTGCAGGATATCGAGCGTGGCGATCAGCAGTGCTTCAGCCCGTTTGCTGTAGGCAGCCAGGTAGCCGTAGCCGATGGCAAATGCCAGTGACAACACGTAGGCGACAAAAATCCGCACGCACGAATAAAACGCGTAGGCAGGCAGCTTGCCCGGTGAGAGCGAAATGGCTACCTGCGGCACCGCGCCGCCTGCCCAGTAGCGGCCTACCAGCAGCACACCGTAAAAGACGGCTATCAGCACGGCACCGATGCCCAGGTCGAGCACAACCGGCCAGGAGCGCTCTACCAGCAAGGCACGTGAGAAGGGAAGGGGACGATCCCCCGATTGTTGCGGCTCGCTCATGCCGTTCCCTCGGGGTCGATATCCTCTTCTTCCTCCTCGTCGTCTTCCTTTTCGGGCAGCCCAAAGCGGCGGCGTCCACTGTCAAAATCAAACAGCTCCGAGTAGCGGCCCCAGCTGATGGCGGTTTCAAGCTGCTTGCGGGTCTCCTCATCGGAAAACTGCTCATCGAGCATGTCCAGGAAGAACTCTTCGGGAACCGTGTGGTCGCGCTTGTTGTCAATCGCACGGGTAATCTGCCGCAGCAGCAGGACATGATCCGTAGCTGCCTTGCGGAACAGGTCTTTCTGCGTCAGGATGTCGGATTCGGCAAAAGCCTGACCTTCGGGCGTAATGGTGACGTCACCCTCTTCCACCTTGACGAAGCGCAGCAGCTGTGCCGCATCGACGATGGGCAGCAGGTCATCAATCTCAAAAGCCAGTTCATCAGCCAGCCGGTAAATGTCGGCGCGTCCATTGCTGTCGCTGACGTCGATCAGGATTTCAAGCAAACCTGCGATACCGCCCGGTCGCGCATGCGGCAGCATCTCGTAGTGCATCTGCCGCTGATCGCGTACCGGCTTCCCGGCTTCAAGACGCGGTACTTCAGGCGTCACATCGGGCCGCGTCAGTACCTTGTAGATGTAGTCCACCAGCTGCGTAAAGGGTCCGCTCTTACGGTCGCGCGGGTGGGTCAGGGTCACCTTGAAGTCTGTGCGAACATGGCCGGGATTGCGGCCCAGCACAATGATGCGGTCCGCCAGCAGCACGGCTTCCTCAATATTGTGCGTCACAATGAAGACCGCCTCGGTGGGAATGGTCTTTTTGGCCCACAGCTCCAGCAGTTCCGAGCGCAGGTTTTCGGCGGTCAGTACGTCAAGCGCCGAAAACGGCTCATCCATGAACAGGACTTCCGGTTCTACAACAAGGGCCCGTGCGAAGCCGACCCGCTGCCGCATGCCGCCTGAAAGCTCCTTGGGGTACGCGCTCTGGAAGCCATCGAGACCGACTGTATCGAGAATGGCAAACGCCTTCTCACGCCGTTCCGCTGCTCCCATGCCGCGTGCCTTCAGCGGCGCTTCCACATTCTCAAACACGGTGAGCCAGGGAAACAGCGCGAAACTTTGAAACACGATAGACACATTGATGGACTGCGAGCGGATGGGCTTGCCGTGCCAGAACACCTCACCGCCCGACGGCTTGGAGAGCCCGGCCAGCATGCGCAGCAGCGTGGACTTGCCGGAGCCCGAAGGACCGAGCAGGGCTACGATCTCACCGGCCACAATGGACAGGTCGGTCGGCGCAATTACCTGGATGCGATTCTCACTTGGCTGCGAGTAGTACTTCTCGATCTGCTCCGCACGAATGATGGCATCTTCAGGCATGGCAGTGGCTCTCCGTTGGCGGCAAACAGGTACGTTGAGTTATTCCCGCGGACGGGCAGCTGCGGCTTGGGGCAGGCAGCAAGTCTGAATGATGCGGTGCGAGCGCACGCGCTGGTGCAAGCGTATCATTTGAATCTGGTTGTTTCCTTCCCTGCGGTCCCACGTCCAACAGTTGGCACCGTTCGGTTTGCCCCGGGAGCCGGGCCGGTTTATAAAGGAGCGCATGCAAGAAACTACGGTCAAGCCCAAGGTCCTGGTGGCGGATGATGAACGCGTCATCGCGGACACGCTGGCAATCATCCTCAATCAAAGCGGTTTTCAAGCAACTGCCGTCTACAGTGGCGAAAGAGCGGTCGAAGTCGCGGAAACGCTAAAGCCGGACATGGTTATTTCTGACGTCATCATGACTGATTTGAACGGCATCGACGCCGCGATTCGCATTCGCATGATGCTGCCTTCCTGCAAGATTCTGTTGTTCTCAGGCCAGGCTGCCACGGCGGACTTGCTGGATCGGGCACGTGGCCAGGGGCATGAATTTGAAATTCTGGCTAAACCTGTTCATCCGCAGGATTTGCTGGCACGTCTGCGGTCCTAATGCTTGAATCAGGCTCCCCACCTGATATTTATCGAGATTTCACAAAAAGAACTTCACCCTCATCGTGAGTCCTCTTACTTCAGCCTGTAGTTCTCCCAATCCCCAGTGACAGTAGAAGCTTCGGCAAAGCGGCAGGATTCTCTCTGCCGCACCTGTTACAAATCCCTGCGCCCCTCCATGGAACGCGCCATGGATACTTCATCGACATACTCGATGTCACTACCGGCAGGCACGCCGGTGGCAATGCGTGTAATGCGTACTGCACCGGTACGCGCCGACTTCGCCGCATCGCGCAGCAGATTGGCCAGGTAGCCTGCTGTAGCCTCGCCCTCGATTGTGGGCGAAGTCGCCACGATAACTTCCTCCACATCCCCCCGCATGACCCGTGCCAGCAGATTTGAGGTGCGCAGTTGCTCCGGCCCCACTCCGTGCAGGGGCGACAATGTACCGTGCAAGACGTGGTACACGCCGTTGTAGGTGCGGGTGCGCTCCACCGTGTCGATGCTGGTCGGCTCCTCAACCACACAGACCTGGCGGTTGTTGCGCGTGGCATTGGTGCAGTAGTTGCAAGGGTCCACGTCTGTCACGTTGTTGCAGATAGAACACAGCCGCAGTTCCCGTTTGAGCGCGCGCACTGCATCGGCCAGCGCGCCGGCGTCTTCGGCACTGGCCCGCAGAATGTGAAAGGCATACCGCTGGGCACTTTTGGCACCCACGCCCGGCAGCTTGCGTAGTTCATCGATGAGGCGCGACATGGGCTCGGCAAAACGGGGCGGCATGGAAGGCTCCTAAATGGCGGGATGGCGGGATGCCGCGAGAAACTGCTCCCTACACAGATGAAAGAAACCGCGCAAGCGCCGCATTGCATGCTTCCGGCACATCCTGCTGTACCCAGTGCGAGACCCCAGGCAGGAACTCAACTGTCAGGTCCCGCACAAACTCGTCGGTGCCGTCTGTTGTATATTTCGCAAGCGCGACATCCGCCTCTCCCCATAGCAAAAGTGTAGGCACTTCAATTGCCGGGAATCCCAATCGCAGCTGCCGTCGCAAGCCGCCGCCGCGCAGGAAAGCTCGATACCAGTTCAACATCGCCCTGAGCGCGCCCAGCTGGGCAGCGTTCGCCCGTGTAGCTCGTACCAGCTCACTTGGAAATTGGCTGGGATTGCTTGAGGTACGCAGGAGCATCTCGCCCACCGGCTTTGCCCCGGAACGCCCAAGTAGCCACTCGGCTACACCGGGCAGCTGGAACAACAGAACGTACCAGGAGCGCAGCATTTGGCCCGGCCTGCGCGCGGCGCGCATAAAACACACCGGATGCGGGACGTTGAGAATCACCAGTTTTGCAAGGGGTCGCAGCCTGCGGGCGGCGAAACACCATGCAACAATGCCGCCCCAGTCATGCCCCAGCAGCACGACTTCGCGCACACCGTAAAGCTGATACGCCGCGTCGATCAGACAGGCGACATCAGCCATCAGGTGCTCGATCGCATAACTTTGCATTGCCGCCGGGCGGCTGCTGCGCCCATACCCGCGCTGGTTCGGTGCCCACACCCGGTAGCCGATGCCGGCAAGGGCAATCATCTGCTCGCGCCAGCTCAATGCCACTTCAGGAAAGCCATGCAGGCACAGGGCGAGCCGGTCGCCCTCGCCGCAGGTCAAAACCTCAAAGCAAAGGTCATTAGCTTCGAGGAACTTAGTTTGGAGTTGGGTCAGCATGGACATGCAGCATTCCCTAATGTAGGGATAAGCGGCTTACAGTAGGCCTTCCGGCAAGCCCAGTCCACCCAACATGCCCGCCATGCTGCCGCCCGCAGCCTCGTCTGCGCGCCTGCCTGCATCATTAAAAGCAGCGCGCAGCAGGTCTTCGAGCATCTGCAAATCATCGGGGGAACTGCCGAGCGCACCCAGCACAGCCGGGTCCAGGGTAACCCCAAGCACTTCCTTCTTTCCGCTCATGCGTACGCGCACCGCGCCGCCGCCCGCCGAGCCCTCAACAGTGACCTTGGCCAGGTGTTCGCCGGCAACCTCGCTCATCTGCCTTGCCTGCTCCAGCATGGCTTGCATCTTGCTCATATCCATATCCATCGTTATGCCTACCGCTTTCCGCGCAGGTCTACTACGCTGCGCACTTCTGCCCCGAACAGCTCACGCGCTTGCTGCACCAGGGGATTCTCCATGGCTAATGCCTGCACGCTGCCGATGGCAGCCGGTCGAGATAGTGGAGGCGCGTTCACGCCGCCGCCTTCTCCGGGCACCCACTCGACAAGCCTCGGCGGCTGCCCCAAAAATGGCCGCATGGCCCCGCGTACCAGCTTGTCTGCTTCCGCATTGATCGTGAGACCCAGCATGGTTTTTTTCGCTGCGACTTCTACCCGCACCTTCTCAGGCGTTTCGGTCCATACAGCCGCACCCAGCAGGGTCGCGGCAGTATTGAGCCCGGCGGCCTCCAAGGCTGCGCAGGCCGCCTCGCGCAGCGCGTCGAGATTGAGTGTCCCTCCTGCATGTGCCTGCACAGGCCTTGCAGGTTGCTGAGAGATCAGCTGTGCTGCAACTATCGCAGGGCTTGCAGGCACCACGGTTTGCTGAGGCTCAAAGGAGGTTGGCGGTAGTGCCTCCGGCTCGGGCAAAACTGGTATAGCTACCGGCGCATGCTGAGGCTCGGATGGCCGCGTCTGTATAGGAGCAGGCTCGCGCACAGGCAAGGGAGCTACCGGCTGCGTGCGGATGCCGGGCATGGTCTTGCGCTGGGCATCCATCTCAAAGGGCGAGAACGCAGGGGCTTCTCCGTTGTTCCCGTCCTTTGGCTTGCCGGTACCGGTTGCCGGTGCGGGAGCCTTGCTCGGCAAGGGAGCTGCCGGGCGCGTGGAAGCCGGTGCAGCGGAACCAACTGGACGAATTGAATCACTTGAACCACCTGGCCCAGCTGCACGGGTGGGGGGCACAGCCGGAAGCGCGCCGGGCCGCGCTGCTGCGGGAGCCCCGCCGCCGAGCTGAGTCAAAAGTTCTTCAACCGGCAGCAATCGCTGTAGGTGTACCAGCTTCAGCACGCCCAGCTCCAGGTGGAAGCGCTGCTCCTGCCGGTAGTTGAGCTCGTCAAAAGTTCGCAGCATCACTTGCAGAAAGCGCAACAGCTCTTCCTCGCCGAATAGCAGCGCGGTGGCCGCGGCACGCGCCCGCTCGTCAGGCGACACTTGCAGCAGCTCCGTGCTCGCACCGCCGATCCGCGCCATCAGCACGTTACGCAGGTAGCGCACCAACTGCCGCGCAATCTGCGAGGGGCTGTTACCCACGCCCAGCAGCCGGTCCAGCTCGGCCAGTACGGCGGCGGAGTTGTTCTCACTAACCTGCTCCAGCAGCCGCGCAAAGACCGCGTTCGGCATGGAGCCCATCAGCTCACGGATCTGCGCTGCCTCAAGCGCGGAACGCCCATCTATAAGTGGAGCCGAGGCAATCGCCTGGTCCATGATCGAGAGCGCATCGCGCATGGACCCATCACCGGCCTCAGCCAGCAGTGCAAGTGCTTCATCTTCCGCGTTCACCTGCTCGTCGGCTGCAATCGTCCGCAACTGTTTAAGGATCGCGTCGAACTTTACTGCGTGGAACGAGAAGTGCTGGCACCGCGACCGGATGGTTTGCAGAATGTCTTCAGGCTGCGTGGTCGCCATCATGAAGACGACGTGGTCGGGCGGCTCCTCCAGCGTTTTGAGCAACGCGTTGAAAGCCGCATCCGTGATCTGGTGCGCCTCGTCGAGGATGTAAATTTTGTAGCGGTCGCGCGCAGGCCGGTAGCGCGCCGCGTCGCGCAATTCCCGGATTTCATCGATGCCACGGTTGGTCGCGGCGTCAATCTCAATTACATCTACAGCATTGCCTGCGCGTACCTCTTCGCAGCTTTCGCAGGTACCGCACGGCTCATACGTGGGGCGCTCGGCACTTCCAATCGTCCGGCGGCAGTTCAGCGCCATGGCTAGGATGCGGGCGATGGTAGTCTTGCCGATGCCGCGATGGCCGGAAAATATATACCCATGCGCGATGCGGTTCTGCTCAAGCGCATTGCCTAATGTGCGGGTAACGTGGTCTTGCCCGACGACGTCGGAAAAGCGCTGCGGACGGTATTTACGTGCTAGAACCTGGTAGGCCATTGCTGGTTCTATTTTAAAGCCGGTTAGACAGCGCCGTTGTCCTCTGACGAGGAAAACATGCTTCCCCGGCAACCTGCTGCGCCGCAGTAGCAGGGCGCATCAGCCGGGTCGCCATCATACAAGTGATAGTCATAGGTCAGTTCCTCACCGGCAGCGATGTCGCGCAAGGCCATGATCCACACGCGGTCCGCCTCTTCCTCGGTCTCACAATTCGGCTCGCATGAGTGATTGAGAAACATGGCGGTACCGTGGCCGTCGATAACCGTCGTGCCGTCGCCCAGGCCGAACAGGTAGGTCATCGGCAAAGCTTCGTAGCGGATATCGGCAAGGTCCTTGCTGAGCCGGGGGCCGGTGTACTCGACCACATAGGCACCTTTGCGAATGCGTGTTGTGGTGTAGCACCCGGCCGCATGGATGGCCGAGGAGCGGATGATGAGCGCCATGATGTGCCGAGTATAGCCGCAGGTTTGGAAACCGCTTCGGCTGTCCGGCGTCTAAACTAGGCATATGGCAAATAGCCGGTACTATCCAATGTTGCTGGTGGCTGCTACCTGCCTGCTTTGGGCGGGTACAGCTGTGACGCAAACTACACCGTCAACCCCGAAAGCCCAAGCCCCTGCCCAGACAAAGTCCCCTGCACCTGCTGACGAAAATGCCTTTCCCGAGGAGCAATCCAAGGCGGCGCAAAAGGATGCTAATACTGGAGACAAGGCGGCCTCAGATGGTCCGGCAGCCGCGCCAAGTGACGATGCAAGTACCACGGAGAGCTCCAGCCGGTCCCGCATCAAGGGTCTTGACGTACTTGGTGACCACGATTCGCGCATCGACAATGGCGCAGGGGGCATTGTCAATGACCCCAAGTTGGCCCAGGATGACATTCGCATCGGCCAGCTTTACATGGGACGCGGCAACTACCCTGGGGCATATGAACGCTTCAAGGAAGCCACAGAGGTCAACCCCGGTAGCGCGGATGCTGTGTTTTACCGGGCGGAAGCTGCCCGTAAAACCGCACGGCTGGATGAAGCAGCTACAAATTATCAAACGTATCTGGACGCCGATCCCAAGGGCAAGCGCGCCAAGGATGCTCGCAAGGCTTTGCAAGAGCTTGCAGGTAAGTAATTTATTATGTTTAGCCTAGCGCCAAAAATTGAAGTACCAGGTGAGGATTGGCTCACCGAAAAATAAGGTTAGCAGGCCGCCTACACATAGGAAAGTACCGAAGGGAAGGCGTAAGGTCCCAGCAGACTGCCTTCCACGTGCAATCAGCAACAATCCTGCTACGGCTCCAAGCAGCACCGCCAGCATCAGGCTCAATCCGGCACCGGTCACCCCAAGCCAGGCTCCAAGAAGGGCTGCCAGCTTGACATCACCTAGTCCCATGCCCTCGCGTTGACGCAGAAGCCGATATAGCAGGCGAATCAGCAGCAGCAGTCCAGCTCCGCCGAGCGCACCGGCCAAACTGCTGATGACAGGCGGCCAATGCGGGGGTGTTATCGGTGCGGTTCGGGCAAGCCTTAGTGTGGAGATCAAGCCTCCATTTGGAAGCAGGGCTTGAATTACGCCTAAGACGGTGCCAGGCAAGGTAAAACTGTCCGGCAGCCGGTATGTCTCCCAATCCATCACAAGCAAACCGAGTAGAAAAAAGCAGAGCACGGCAGCCTCAATCAGGGCTAAAGGCTGTTGCTCAAATCGCATTGCCGCAAAAGCGAATAGCGCCGCCAAGCCCGCCTCTACCAGCGGGTAGCGCCATGAGATACGAGCGTGACACACGCGGCAGCGCCCGCGAAGCAGCAAAAAGCTGAGCAGCGGAACGTTGTCGATCGGCCGGATGGCGGCCTTGCACACCGGGCAGTGCGAGCCCGGCCATGCAATGGACCGGTGCTGCGGCAAACGCGCGATGCAAACGTTCAGAAAGCTGCCCAGCAGAAGACCTGCCGCGATTGCAAATATGAGAATCACTCCGACTGAGTGTAGATCCATCGGGTACAGTGATGCCATGTCTTCCCAACCTATCTCCAGTCGGGTCCAGCAGGACGTCAGCAGTCAGCCGGGCGAGTTGTTTGCCGAAGCCGTAGCCATCATGGCTCGGCTGCGCGGACCGGACGGCTGCCCCTGGGATCGTGAGCAGACGCCCGAGACCATCCGCAAATACACGCTGGAAGAGACCTACGAGGTGCTTGATGCCATTGAGCGCAAGCACCCCGCAGACCTGTGCGAGGAGCTTGGCGATCTGTTGTTGCAAGTGCTGTTTTACGCGCAGATGGCAAGCGAGGCAGGAGAGTTCTCGATTGCCGATGTGGTCACCGGGCTTAACCGCAAACTCATCCGGCGTCACCCGCATGTTTTTGGTGAGGCCGCTGCAAAGAAAGCCGGCAATCAAGCCGTGCTTCCGTCCGCTGAGGCGGGCATTGCATCGGATCAGGTTCTGCTCAACTGGAACGCTATCAAGCAGATAGAAAGAAAAAGCAAGGTGGAGCATGAAGTAAAAAGCTCTCGGCTTGATAGTGTGCTCCGTGCACAGCCTGCCCTTGCAGAAGCAGACAAGCTGGGTGCTGCGGCAGCGAAATGCGGTTTCGATTGGCCCGATACAACCGGGCTGCTCGCAAAGATTCGGGAAGAAGCCGAGGAAGTTGCTGCCGAAATCAGCGCGGTTGCAGCACCTACGCAGGCGCTGCAACTGGAAGTAGGTGACCTCCTGTTTGTGACTGCAAACCTGGCACGGCACCTCCGCGTCAACCCAGAGCTGGCGCTACGCGACGCCAATGCCAAGTTCCGCAGCCGCTTTACTGCCATGGAAGACATGGAGCGGGAGGGTGCCCCGTTGGAAGAACGCTCCCTGGATCAGCTTGAAGAGTTGTGGCAGCAGGCCAAAGCACGCGAACGCCGGTCAGGTAACAACTCCTGACGCGCGTATGCGTCTAAGTGTGAGGAAGCTGCCGGGTATCGCCTGTGGCAGCCAAGGAGAATGCATGACTTCGCAAGAAGAGTCGATGTTGAACGATCTGATGCGCAAAATCAACAGCACCAGTTTGCAGGAAAAAGATGACTCGGCAGAACGGCTTTTGCGCGATGGACTTGGGCGTAATCCGGATGCCATGTACATGCTGGCGCAAACCGTGCTGGTGCAGAATATGGCACTTGACCAGGCCCGGCAGCAGATTATGTCATTGCAGCAAGCTCCACAACAGCAGCAGCAGCCCGCCAAGGCAACCAGCTTCCTGGGCAGCCTGCTGGGGCACCGTGACCCGCAACCCTCGGCACCGCAGCCGTCGCAGGGCTATCAGACTGTGAACTACGGTCAGCCGCAGGCTGCACAGTCATCGCAGTTCTCGCAGCCCATGCAACAGGCTCCTTCAGGCCAGCCCAGCTTTATGCGTTCCGCAGCCACTACAGCAGCCGGTGTAGCGGCCGGTGCGCTGGCATTTCAAGGAGTTGAATCGTTGTTGCACGGTGGAGGCGGCTTTGGCGGTGGGGGCGGGGGATTTGGCGGCGGCGGGTTCGGCGGCGGCGACTTTGGAGGCGCACCGCGTGAGGAAGTCGTCAATAATTACTACGACTCACCTGGTGGCAGTTCTGTCCAAGGTCAAGATGAACAGCCGCAGGGCGGCTTCGATGCCGGCTCGCAGGACTCCAGTTATGGAGATGATTTCACCGACGGCGGCGGCGACTTCGGGGGCGATGACCTTACCTAGAGATTGTAAACAGGCTTGAAATTTGAGGGTGCCGCGTATCTGAAGCTTTAGATATAGGCACCCTTGGATTCACGCAACCTACTTCTATCCTGTGGGTATGGCCTCTAATTGATCGATTGCTGCTTTGTACCCTGCATCCGGTACCTGGACGAAATCCCGGCTCTCCTCCGTTGATTCAATCTTGAGTGACTTCACCAGCAAAATTTTCCCCGCAAGGTGCAGTTCCAGGCGAGTAGTCTCCCAGTGGTGACTACCTACATCCTTTTGATTCACGAGGATGGTTCCACCCTGAAACAGTTTGCCCACCACACCCCACCCAAAATTTACATCGCTGATCAAGTGGGCGTCGAGCTTTGCCATACGCTGCTGCGCCTGGTCCACCCATAGCTCGCCTGCCATGCCGTGGTATACCTCGGCTTGCCGGTCAGGCGGCTGAAACTCTGGATTCGGCTTGAACTTCAGCCGGTAGCAGGGGCCGCTCGGCCCGGCAACCATGCCTTCGTAGGTATAGAGAAATGCATCAGGCAGCAGCCGCACCATCTCATTGCTGCGCGCACTATCAGCCTGTTCGGCCTTGTGCTTGCGCGCTTGATCTTCCGGGTTCTCACGAAGCTTTTTCAGCCGATCGCTTTCCTTTTGCGCTGCCTGCGAGTCCAGGGGCTTGCCGTTGACCTCAAGCAGGCGCGTCATGTCGCCATCCTTGGTCTCAATGATTTCCTTTACAGATTCCTTGCCGTCATCAAGCGTGTGCTGACGATACCGGAATGTGTGGCCTCCACTTGAAGCTTGCAGCTCATTGAAGGATGCGTGCTGAACGATCTGTTTGGCGTCCACTCCGGGGGATGGCTTGGTATCAGGCCTTTCGGCATAGCAGGCCGTTGTAACCAGGGATGCCCCGCACAGGAGTGCCAAAAAGAAGCGAATGTACTCGTTTGCGGCGTAGAGCTTTCGAGGGTCTTGCTGTATTTGCATTCCATTGTTCCTATCGGCTAAAGAGCCGGGTTCTTCATAGATATTGTGACTTGGACGTACATTGTTGGACGCAAACAGGAGCTATGGGGTGTGCAAAAGGGTCCAGGCCAAGAACCGTGGTCAAGGAAGCGGCGTCAAAATGCAGGAGCCATGATTGCTCTCTTGTTTGCTGCCCCGCAGCGCAGCATATAGAGTGAATGGAAGCTGCCCGTCGTAAAAGGCCGGGCGGCCTCCAGGGAGACGGCGGATGGCAGTGGTAGATACTATAAGCGCAAGCATCGGCAAGAGCTTGCAGGTTCGCGGCGAAGTTCGCGGCAGCGAAGACCTGATTGTGGATGGTTTCATCGAAGGCATGATTACGCTAACCAACAGCCGCCTGACAATCGGCGCAAATGCCAAGGTGCAAGCCGATGTATCAGCACGCGATGTCATTATCATTGGGCAGCTGAATGGCAACATCATGGCTTCCGGACGCGTGGAACTTCGCTCGGGAGCATCCCTGATCGGCAACATCCAGGCATCGCGGCTCTCCATTGAAGAAAACGCAGGTTTCTCCGGCAAGGTGGATCTGATCCAGAGCACTGCGGCTGCGGCTTCCGGGGCTACAGGCCAGGCATCGGCGCAGGCGTCCTCTTCCGCACAAGTACACACCGGCTAAATCGCTGCGGCACGGCGCGAGCACTCTAACTGATCCAACTCATGTAGCAGTGTACGAAGGGCATCTCTGTGTTTCGCAGCTTGTTTTCAAAAGGCGATGACTCCAAGGGCAAAAGCGCCAAGGTGCTCTCCGGTCCCCGCATCCCGCGGCACAGTAGCGCCTGGGCGGCTTTAAGAAAGTATCTTGCAGCGGAGCCGAATCTCCGTGTGCTCGATGTAGGACCGACATCGTCCGCAAACGTCAATTTTTTGACGCAGGCCGGTCATGGCATCTGGATGGCGGACCTTGCCTCGGACGCACTTCGGGGTTCATGGGAGTTGCCCTCAAGCGAACCCGGCGAACCTGCCGGGTTTGACACGGATACTTTTTTCGCCCAAAACCTGGATTTCGGTGGCCGCGAGTTCGACGTGGTTCTACTATGGACCGCGCTCGACTATATTCCGGAACCTCTGGTAAAGCCGCTATTGCATGAGCTGCATCGGGCCATGCGCCCCGGCGGCCGGCTGCTGGCTATCTTTCATACGAAGACTACAGGCCCCAACACCGAATACTATCGCTATCACCTTACCGACTCCGACTCAGTTGAAATGCAGGAGACAGAGAAGTTCCCTGTAAGGCGCGTTTACACCAATCGGAATATTGAAAAGCTGTTCAGCGAATTTTCCAACACCCGCTTCTTTTTGGCCAAGGACAATCTGTCCGAGGTCATCATTACGCGCTGAGGCTGTATGAGGGCCAGAGGGATGTCTGCAATGGTGCCTTCGGCTGCGACACACTGGGCGGCATACTTCCCGATGCATCCTGAGTCAGAATTGCATACATGGTGCGGTGCTCAAGACCATGGCGCTTGCAGATACCGGCCACCATTGTCCGAATTCGGCTCGCATAGGCAGGGCTGACAAAAGCGTCTGACTTGTAGCGTTCCGCGTAGCTGGCGGAAAGCGCCGGAAATTCTTCGGCAATAAAACGGAAGAAAGTTTCGCGTGAGCAGGACTTCAGAAACAATGGCTCGGCTGAAAGAAAGCTGGCATCTGCCGCTGCTGCCTGCCGTGCTACAAGGTTCAGTGCAGGGCCATTGTCCGTGAGACCCGGCAATAGAGGCGAGCACAGCACGCCTGTAACCAATCCCGCTTCCCGCAGTCGCCGGACAGTTGCAAAACGCAGGTCAGGCCGGGGTGCCCTCGGCTCCAGCTTGCGTGCGAGCCCCGCATCTGTCGTTGTAATGGTGATGTGCAACGTCAGCACGTTGCGCCGGGCAATTGCCTGCAACAAGTCGATGTCGCGCTCGATCAGAGTTGATTTTGTCACCAGGCCGATGCGCAGCCCGCTTTGCCGCGCAAGCACTTCGAGCACGGCGCGGGTAACCTTCGCTTGCCGCTCAATGGGCTGGTAGGGGTCGGTTGCAGTGCCGATCGCAATCTCCTCAGCAGGGTCAAAGCCGCGCAGCTCCTGCTCCAGTAACCAGGGCAGGTTCTGCTTGATATAAATTTCACGTTCAAATGCCTGCGGATCGCTGAAGTTTAGAAATTCATGCGTATAGCGCGCGTAGCAGTAGCGGCAAGCAAACTCGCAGCCGCGATAGGGGTTGATGGTGCGTGCAAAACCGAGCTTGCGCCGGGACGCCGACCGGTTCATCGCCGACCGGGTTTGCAAAGCGTGAAACTGCACCAGATGACCGGTGCCTGCTTCGGTAGCCTCAGCTGCCAGCTTTGCGATGCCTGTCAATGCAGCATCTTGCAGGATCGGGAACAGCGTGTTCGCTTTATGTTCGCCCATAGCAAAACGCTACGCTTGTCAAAGGCGAAGATCAAGCGAAAACGTATTCATGATTATAAAACGATCAAGCTCGTCGAGTTAGCTGCACGCGAACCCCATCCTTGGGGCGCAGAGTGACTTTTGCATCCAGACGTGGGATCTTCGGCGTTCCCGGTTCCGGGGTCAGGGTCCAGTCACGCGCGATGGTTGCCAGGATCAATACACCTTCCATCCAGGCCAGTCCTTCACCGATACATTGCCGGCTGCCGGCCGCAAAGGGAAAATATGCAAACCTGGGCCGCGTCTCTTTGGAGCTGTCAAGGAAGCGGTCCGGTTGAAAGGCTTCCGGATCAGGCCAGAAGCGCGGATCACGATGCAGTACCCAGTTTGGTGCCAGCAGGACGGACCCGCGCGGCACGCGAAAGCCGCGCCACTCGTACTCCTCAGCCGCTGTGCGGGCGATCGCCCAAACCGGCGGATAAATACGCATGGCTTCTGCAAAGCAGGCGTGGGCCAGGGGCAGGGAAGCATACTCCGCAGCTGAGGCTACCCGGTCGCCGAATGCGGCAACGGCTTCGGCGTGCAAACGCTCCTGGATATCAGGGTGCTGAGCCAGCAGGAACAAGGCAAAGCTCAATCCATTTGCAGTAGTTTCATTGCCGGCTAGCAGTGCCGTTACGCATTCATCGCGCACCTGCTCATCGCTCATGCCGCCGGTGCCGCCCTCTGTATCCTGGCTGGCCAGCAACATGGAAAGCAGGTCGCCGCGGTCTTCGCCGTCCGCGCGCCGCTCGGCGATGAGCGAATAAATCAGCCCGTCCAGGTCGCGGCGTGACCGGCGGATACGGTTCATCATGGGTAGCGGCAGCTTGTAAATCTGCTCCGTAGCAGGCAAAAACGCCAGCGGCATAATCGCCATAAAGGCTTCAATCGCCTCCGCAATGCGATGGTTCAGCGATTCCATTTCAGAATTGAACATGGTTTTGCCCACGATGCGCAGGCTCAGCAGCTGCATGTCTGCGTGCAGGTCGCGGGTCTCGCCGTGCTTCCATGCAACGGACGCTTGCCGTGCATACTCGCCGATGGTGCGCCCGTAAGCGGCAATGCGGTCGCGGTGGAACGCCGGTTGCGCCAGCCGCCGCTGCCGCATGTGGTGCGGGTCTTCACTTGAAAGCAAACCTTTGCCCAGCACGATTTGAGCCTTCTGCATCACCAGTCCGCGATGGTGGTGGCGTGCATCGGTGAGCAGCATTTCATGTACCAGGTCCGGGTGGTTGGCCTGGAAAACGTGCCGTCCAAATACCTTCAGGTGAAAGAGATCGCCGAAGCGGCGCGCGTTATCGGTGATGAACGGTAGCGGGTCAGAGCGAAACAAATCGCCCGTCCGTAAACGCGACAGCAGGGTGGGTCCGTCCGGGTAAAGGCTTCCCGGCCTGGAATGGATCTGCGGCGGCGGCGAGGCTATGGCGACAGTGCTCATCTTGGCTGAGTGTACGCGCGTGTTACCGGCTTCGTATGCCATGGATAGATCAAGGTTTTCATGCGGGTGCAGCAGGGGAGTGCGACATCCCTGTTCGACAGGCAAACACGGTGCATCTCAACAGGAGTTCGTCTGACCGGCACCCACATGCCGGCAGCTGATACTTTCAACTTCCCCCATATTCAAGGAGCAAATTGCATGTCCGATCTCCGAGGTACGACTGTTACCTGGCTTGGTCATTCTGTGGTTCTGGTCAAAACAGCAGCCGGAACCAACATCCTGATTGATCCCTTCATTGAGCAGAATCCCAAGTACCCGAAAGGCTACAAGCTACCGGAAAAGCTTGACTTGATCCTGGCCACGCATGGCCATTTCGACCACATCAGTGACGTTGTTCCCGTCGCCAAACAAACCGGGGCACCTGTCGTTGCAATGTATGAGCTGGCTGCCTACTTTGACAGCAAGGGTGTTGAAAAAACTATCGGCCTCGGCTACGGCGGCAGCCACAAGCACCAGGATGTCACCATCACCATGACGGAAGCACGCCACTCCTCGGGCATCCAGGACGGCAAAGGTTTTCTATATGGCGGCGAGCCCGCGGGCTATGTGCTGACGATCGAGAACGGCCCGGTTCTGTACCACGCAGGCGACACAAGCGTATTCGGCGATATGCAGCTGATACGGGACCTGTACGCGCCCAAGTTCGGCATGCTGCCTATCGGCGGCAACTTTACCATGGACCCGCGCGGAGCTGCGCTGGCTACTAAATTTTTGGGCCTTGATGTCGTGCTGCCGCTGCACTGGGGAACCATGCCGCAGCTGAGCGGAACACCGGAAGAGCTGGAAACGCACATCGGCCACACAGGTGTGCAGGTTCTGCGGCTTGAACCGGGCGAAACGGCCAGCTAGCTTTTATTTGAAGGCTTTACTCACACCAGGAGATACCTATGTCCACTGCGTTTCCCGAAACGGAAGATCGTCTTCCAAAAATCATCGATGCCAGGACACATGGCTACATTGATTATTGCCATGCTGCCCTCTTCTTTACACTTGCAGTAGTCAATCGTCGCAAGAACCCACGAGCCGCAACCGCATCCTGGCTCACCGGCTCCCTCGTGCTGACGCAGTCCCTGCTGACGGACTACCCGTTAGGCGTCAAGCCCCTTATCTCATTTGAAACGCATGGCAAGATGGACGCCGGTTTTGCGATTGCTTCACTTCTGATACCCACTGCTTTCGGGTTTGAAGGGACGGCTATGAGCAAAGTTTTCAAAAGCAATGCAGCCATTGAAGCTACAGCAGTTGCCTTGACCGACTTCGATAGCGAACGTGCACGAACTGAGTCGTAGGAAGCAACGCGTGGCCTTTTCAGGCCACGCGCTCACTTTTAAGCCACGGTAAGTGTTACGTCAATGTTGTTGCGGGTCGCATTCGAGTAGGGGCAGACTTCGTGCGCTTCATGCACAAGGGTTTCCGCTTCCGCGTGGTCCATGCCGGGGATGTGGATCTCCATGCTGACATCGACACTGAAGCCCTTTTTCCCACCGGTACGCGGCCCAAAGTCGACGCTTGAGTTGATAGAGGTATCAGGGGGCAGCTGCACCTTTTTAGTTCCCGCTACAAACTTCATCGCGCCTAGAAAACAGGCCGCGTACCCTGCGGCAAACATCTGCTCGGGGTTGGTTCCATTGTCATTGCCGCCCATCTGCTTGGGCGTGCCCAGCTTCACATCAAGCTGTCCATCATCGCTTTTCGCGGTACCTTCGCGGCCGCCGGTTGCCGTGGCATGCGCCGTGTACACAATCTTTTCAAGTGCCATGTTTCTCCCTTGTATTTCAAAAATACCCCTGCTTGGATTCCCGAAAGTGCTCCGGGGTTCCAGCCTATTCATCTCCCTTTTCAGAATCGCGCAGCGCCCGCATGGGCATGTCGGCAACTCCTGTAGGTACCGGAGCCCGCAGTGACGGCGTTGCAGTACGCCCCTGGCTTCGGCTCTCTGCACGGCGCAGATCGCTCAGGATGTCTGCCTTGTTGCGCGCGTAATCTGAAGCGAGCCGAGTGAGTGCATAGGTCACCACGTCCGAGTGATGCAGGTTCCCGAAGCCCGGATCGCGGCTGATGTTGAGCCAAAGCCTGTGTACCAGCTGTGTATCGTCGCTGTTGAGCGTGGGCGCATGTGCTCCCAGGTAGAAGTTTTGTGCCTGTCCGTCCGGAGTCACAATGATGTAGGTGAACTGCTGTTTAGGTTCCGGCAGGCTTTCCCATGCGCGGCCTATCAAATAGGCCTGCTCGGTCGCGGTCAGGGTAGAAGACAAGCCTGAAATGAGTGTCGAGCTTTCAAGCGATACCGCCGTGCGCACCAGCGCCATGACGACGTCCGCAGCCGGTACTACCAGCAGCGAGATGTGCTTGCCGAAGCTTTCGGCAACGGAAACCGCCTTGGTAAACAACATTTGTTCGTGCTCGGAAAAGCTTTGGACGCTTGGGTCCAGAAATTCCGGTCCGCCGGCCCCCACCCTGCGCGCGGTCAGCACCACAATGTCCTGCTCGTCGGTTTCCGTTCGCGCCAGGGCCCACTTGAGTGCCGCCGCACGACTGGGGTCCGAAAGGGTAACGACCACACCGCCGCGCTTGATCTGGAGGTTTTCGCAGCCGATATTCTCTTCGTGCTCCAGCTGGAAGTGCTCTTTCATCTGCGTGGCTGCAAACTGCTGGCGCTTGTGGTTTTGCCGCTCTGACACGGTAAAGATGATGAAAAATGCAAATGCAAAGGTGACGCCTGACACGGTTGCAACCGACTTTGTGAGCAAATTGGTGAGCGCGACAGAAAGCAGTACCAGGAACACCGACAGGAGGCCGATAGGGATTTCACGAACCTGCCCGCGGAACCGGATACGCAGGTTGATCGGGACCTTCCAGCCGCGCTCACCCTTGTACTTGAAGCGCAGCACCAGCATGGCCAGTGCGTTGAAAGTAAAACTCCAGATGACGCCGAAGGCGTACGCCTCACCCAGTACGATGACGTTGCCGCGCGTGGCGAAAATGGTAAACAGTTGCAGCGCAGTAACCAGGTTCACAATGCGGTAGGCCGTGCCGAAGCGCCGGTGCGGTTTGCGGAACCAGTCGGTCAGCACGCCGTCTTCGGCAATGCGCATCAGCACGCCTGTGGAGCCGATGATGGATGTATTGACCGCGCCCGACAGGATCAGGAAACCTACCACCACGACAAAAATGCGAAAGATGATGCGCAGGGTAAGTGGACCCACCATGTACATGGCTAGGCCGGCAATCAGGTTGTCGCGGTAGACCGGGATACGCACCGCATCCGGGATGATCATGACGGCAAGCAGTGAGACCAGCCCCGTGAAGCAAAGCGAGTAGATGGCAATGACAGTTGCCGTGCGCTTGAGATTCTTGAGCTTGGGGTGCTCGATCTCACGGTTGACCTGCGCCAGGGTTTCCTCGCCGCTCATGGCGAGCACCGAGTGGCCAAACGCCATGATGATGCCGAAGAAGCCCAGAGTAGCGGCAAAGTGCGTGCCGGCCAGGAAGCCCAGCGCTTCGTGCGAGAAGTGCAGGTTGCTCGGCAGCGGCGCGGGCGGCAGCGTGGCCCCGTTGTGCAGCACGGTGAACACGCCCCACAGAATGATGATGACCACCATGACGGTAGTGATCTTCATAACGTCAAGCGCCTTGCCTGCCGACTCCTTGATGCCCTTGGTGTTCTCCCACCAGTAAAAGATGGTGATGGCGATGCAAAACAGCGCCGAGGTCGCGTCGAGCGGCAGCTGCCGTGCCGCATGCGAAACAGTCATCAGGGCAGGCGGCAGCCAGTTGTGCAGCGCCGCCTGCTGCAGCAACTCGTTGAACAAGCCGGTAATGTACTGGCCTGCGGAGACGCCGGAAATAGGCCCCGTCAGGATGTAGTCGAACATGAGCGCGGAAACGCTGATCTTGGCAAAGGTACCGCCCAGCGCTTCCTTGACTACCCGGTACACGCCGCCCCGGGTGAACATGGAGCAGCTTTCGACGTAGACCTTGCGCACGGAGAACGCAAAGATCATGACGGCAAGGATGAACCAGGGCGCGGCTTTGCCGACCGACTCCTCCGCGATGCCGCCCGCGTAAAAGGCCGAGGAGGCAAGATCGCAAAGCACGACCGCAGCCGCGCTCCAGAAGGAGATGAAAGTAAGCATGACAGAGGAGGCGACCACCAGCCTCACTCGATTGGTGGAGCCGCCGCCGGGGGCAACGACAGTCTTGACGGTGCGTGCTTCTGCCGGTGAGCCGGGGAGGGGAGGGGTACTCATCGTATTTGGCTCGTATGCGGGGGTGCTACCAGGATTGGAGCAGTGATGGAAGCGATATGGGTGGGTGTCATGGAGGGTATGAAAGGCTCAGGCCGGCTCGTCATCGCCCCGGAACAGCTCTCGGGCATCGTCAACGGCTGATGTGAGCACGACGCCCACGGCACCGACCAGCCCGAGAAAAAAGCAGGCTTCCAGCAGGTGCGCGGCGAAGCTGGCGAGCAGATCCATGCGCCGATTCTAACGCAGCTCCAGCCGGGCACAAGCAAGCGGTTTCGAAGTGCGCTGATAGTCTGGGTCGGCATGCGTCTTTTTCTACGCCTCGGACTGGCTGTAGCATCAGCCGTCATCCTCGACTTCGCGTTTCCGGTGGCCGGGCCGCTGCCGCCGCTTCGCGCCATCCTCAGCATGGTCGCGCTGGTGCCCCTGCTGTTTGCGCTGCTGCATCCCGGCGCGGTGGAGCACAGGCGCTACCTGCTGGAGAGCGCCGGGACCGGCTACGCCTGCGGAGTGGTGTGGTACGGGCTGAACTGCTACTGGATCTACGCGACCATGCACCAGTACGGTGGGCTCCCTCCATGGATTTCAGTCGGGATCGTGGGGCTGTTCAGCCTGATTCTAGGGTCATATTTCGCGCTGTTCGGGCTGCTGACGGCACTGGTGCGTCGTGCGTCCGGTCGCGTGCTCTACGCTGCCGCTGCCATCCCGTTTCTATGGGTTGCGGTAGAGTACCTGGCGGCCCACCTGACCTGCGTGCCCTGGGACCAGCTGGGCTACTCGCAGGTAGATAACCTCTGGCTGACGCGTTTGGTGCCGTTCACCGGGGTCTATGGGCTTTCGTGGGTGCTGGCCGGGATCAATGCGCTATGGCTGGGCGCTTTTTTCGCGCGGACTCCTAGGCGGCGTCTGCGGACCGCTGCCTGCGCACTCATGGTAAGCTGCGCGCTGCAGTTCGGTTCGTTTGCGCATCCCGATCCACAGGCTACAGGTGCCAAGGCAGTGCTGGTACAGCCGGATTTGAGAGTCGGCTCCGGTACGACGGATGAGAACGACTGGATGGATACCGCGCAGGATGCCGCCTGGACCCGCCATACTTCGGCATACCTTGAGCTCAGCGGCAAAACCTGCACGCCGTACCTGCTGGGCATGCCGCAGCCTGCGCCGCAACGGGTGGAGCGCGTCTGCCTAGGGGAGGAGCCCAAGCCGGCATTGGTAATCTGGCCGGAGTCGCCCTCACCGCTTCGCGCCTGGGACCCCCGGACGCTGCTCCTGATTGCCCAGTTGGGGCAGCAAACGGGTGCGACTTCCATCGTGGGCGCGCCTGCCATCAGCGTACATGGCGAGCTGTACAACACGGCTTTAGTCACTACTTCAGAGGGGCGCTCACTGGGCGAATACCACAAGGTCCACCTGGTGCCATGGGGCGAGTACGTGCCGTTTGCGCGGTTTTTTGCATTTGCCGGAACTTTGACAGGCAATGTAGGCCGCTTTACGCATGGCCTGGATCGGAAGGTGTTCACGTTGCCGGATAGCCACCGCATGGCTATCTTTATCTGTTACGAAGCAGTGTTCGCGGACGAGATTCGCCAATTTGCAAAAAACGGCGCGCAGGTATTTATCAACATCTCTGACGACGGCTGGTATGGGGATACGAGCGCACCCTGGCAGCACCTGAACATGGCTCGCATGCGCGCCATTGAAAACGACCGCTGGATAGTGCGCGATACCAACTCCGGCGTGACAGCTGCCATTGACCCGCTGGGGCGTGTCACGGAGTCGATTGCGCGCCACAGCTTCAGCGCGCTTTCGGCAGACTACGGCTATCGCAGCCGGGTTACCTTCTACACCCGGTACGGCGACGTTTTCGCGTGGGTGTGTGAAATACTTGCATTAGCCGTCATGGTGCTTGCCGTGCGCGAGCTTTCAAGAAAAAGACAGGTCTAGACCATGTCCAACGAACAGTTCTATATCGCGCTAGGTATCCCCTCGTTTCTCATCCTCGTTGGCTGGATGATCAACTTTCAGGGTTACAAGATGATGGCGGATCGGTTCGATGAGTTGCGTAAGGACGTCAAGGCGGAGACCGAAACTCTACGCACAATTGCCTACGAACACGTACAACGCATTGTGAAGCTGGAAAAGGAATAACTATGCTGAGTGAGCTTGAGTTCACCTACACGCCCATACGCGTCAAGGTCGCAGACCTACGGGAGTATCTTTGACCCGGACACACTGCGTACCGAGCTTGCAGGTATAGAAACACGACTTGGCGACCCGTCGCTGTGGGCCAACCCGGCCTTGTCGCAGCCCTTGATGCGTGAGCGCAAACGGTTGGAGGCGCTGCTGGCCGATGCCGGCGAACTGGATCGGCGAACCGGCGACATCGATGCGTATTTTGAGCTGGCGCGCGAGGGTGATGCGAGCTTCGACGAGGTAGAAGCTGATCTGGAACGCGAGATCGACGGACTGCAAGTCTTCGGCGACAAGCTGGAAGAGCGGACTTTACTCTCGGGCGAAACCGATGGGCTGAACGCGATTGTGACCGTGCACCCCGGCGCAGGCGGAACTGAATCGCAGGACTGGGCCGAGATGCTGATGCGCATGTACCTGCGCTGGGCTGAAAAACAGGGCTTCAAGGCCGAGATGAACGACTACCAGGATGGGGAAGAAGCGGGCATCAAGTCAGCCACCTTTACCGTATCCGGCGAGTACGCCTTCGGGTTACTTGGAGGTGAAACCGGCGTACATCGGCTGGTTCGGATTTCTCCGTTCGATCAAGCCAAGCGGCGGCATACCTCCTTTGCAAGCGTGTATGTGTCGCCGGAGATCGACGATTCCATTGTCATCGACATCAAGCCGGACGACTTGCGCACGGATACCTACCGCTCCGGCGGCAAGGGCGGCCAGCATGTGAACACAACCGACTCCGCGGTCCGCATCACGCATTTGCCGACCAATATCGTGGTGCAATGCCAGAACGAGCGCTCCCAGCATAAAAACCGCGAGAAAGCGATGAAGATGCTGCGATCGCGGCTGTACGAGTTTGAGCTTGAAAAGAAGAAGGACGCCAGCCGACAGGTAGAGGACTCGAAGCTCGACATCAAGTTCGGCTCGCAGATTCGGTCCTACGTGCTGCAGCCGTACCGCATTGCCAAGGATCACCGGACCAAGGTTGAAGTGGGTGACGTGGACGGTGTGCTGGACGGGTCATTGGGGCCGTTTTTGCAAGGTTACCTGCGCATGCGCCGCAACGGTGCGCCTGCGGTCGGGGCCGGCGCATCGGATGATCTGGAGCTGTAACGTGAATGAACCCGAAACAATCCGCAGGATTTTGACGGAAACGAAAACCATTGCCGTAGTGGGCCTGAGCGACCGGGCGGACCGCGCAAGCGCAAGGGTGGCGCGCTATATGCAAGGGGCCGGGTACACGATTGTCCCCGTCAACCCGCAGATTGAGTCTGCACTGGGCGAGAAGGCATACCCGACGTTGGGCGCGGCTCACGAGGCACTGACTGCTGAAGGTCGCACCATCGACCTGGTAAACGTGTTTCGTGCGAGCACGTATGTGCCTGAAATTGTGAAAGACATAATGCGTTTAAAGATCGCTGCGCTTTGGTTGCAGCTTGGCGTACACCACGAGGAAGCTGTTGCCTGGGCTGAAGCCGTCGGTGTGCTCAGTGTGGCAGACCGCTGCATCATGCAGGATCACGCGGCATGGATTCACAATGTGGATTTACAACAAGGGCGGTGACAGATGAAGTTTGCGGTGACCCACATGCGCGCTTTCGTCGGCACAGACATCTCGGTAACTGTAACGACGGCAGAAAAGGAAAGCATCGCCGAAGTCACGGTTGTCTACGACGGGGACACCCTGGAAGAGATGGAGCTCGCATCGGGTACGGAGAGTTACACGCGCAATTTCTCCGGTACCGGTGCAAGCTCGCCCGGGGCCGAGCACATGCTGGCAGTAACGGCGACTGATGGGGACGGCCAGGCGCATAGTGCCACCACGCGCTGGAACGATGTTTAGAGGGGACGCCGGCATGCGCGAAACGCTGTTCTACGGTTTGTGGTTCATGTTGCTGCTTCTGGGCGCTCCCATGCTGCCGGCGCAGTCTGCCGTGCCTGCTTCACAACATCTTGCCGCGCAACATCTGTCCGTTGAGCTGGTAGTACCACAGCAGCAACTGGTGCAAGGCAGCTCGCCCGTAGCCGGGCTGCACTTTACGCTTGAGAAAGGCTGGCATATTTACTGGTTGAACGCGGGCGATTCCGGCGAGCCACCGACGGCGCGCTGGACGCTGCCCGCCGGTGTCACTGCCGAACCTTTTCAGTATCCGGCACCGACGCGCCTGCCGCTGGGTCCGCTCATGGACTTCGGCTACGAGACTGCCGTGACCTTCCCGGTACCGCTGCACGTTTCTGCCGGTGCGCCGACCGGCCCCGTAACCCTGCGCGCCGACCTGGACTGGCTGGTGTGCCGCGAGGTGTGCCTGCCAGGCAAGGGCTCGGTTGCCATGGTTCGTACAGTGGCCCCGGTGGGCACTGTGACAGGTACAGATGCAGCCGCTAAAGCCATCGTTGACCAGGGAATTGCCTCATTGCCGAAGCCGCTGCCTGCCGGAAGCACTGCCCGCTTTGCAACCGTGGGAACCAAGGGCTATACGCTTGCGGTGCTGACCGGCGCTTCCGTCAAGGGTGCCGAGTTTTTCCCTTCCGACCAAAGCGTAATTTCTGACCCCGCCCCGCAAACCGCCTCGCCGCTGGCAAATGGCGTGCGGCTTGACTTTGTGCGTGACGAGACGCAAGTGGGCAAGCTTGCGACTTTGAACGGTGTCGTTGTGCTGCCGGGCGGTGTCGCCTATAGGATTGCGGCTGTTCCGGGCGCTATCCCGGCGGCCACTGTTGCTCGCGCGGGTATCGACTCCGGCTTTGTACAGGCTTTGCTGCTGGCCTTTGTCGGGGGCATCATCCTGAACCTGATGCCGTGCGTCTTCCCGGTGCTGTTCATCAAGGGCTTGTCACTGCTCCAGTCGTCCAATGAAAAACGAAGCATCATGCGCACCCACGGCTGGGTGTACACACTCGGCATCCTGGTTTCGTTCTGGATCGTTGTGGGGCTGCTGCTGGTACTTCGCTCGGCAGGCAGCGGGCTGGGCTGGGGCTTCCAGTTTCAGTCGCCGATTTTTCTTGCGGTCATGGCGCTGTTTCTTTTCTTTTTGTCATTGTCGCTGGCCGGACAGTTTGAGATC
>CAXSFX010000037.1:0-24831 GCA_964236655.1 uncultured Acidobacteriaceae bacterium
GCTCCTGTAACCCGCTCAGCCTTCATACGCAGGACACATAATAGAAAAGGACGTGAAAATCTATGGCCGCTGACAATTCGTTCGATATCGTTTCAAAGGTCGACATCCAGGAAGTGAAAAATGCCATTGAGCAGGCGACCAAAGAGGTCAATGCCCGCTTCGATCTCAAGGACTCGAAATCGACCATCAAGCTCGACGGCGAGGAGAAAGAACTGGAGTTGCATTCAGCCGACAGCTACAAGCTGGAGGCGGTGCGGCAAATTCTTGAGCAGAAGATGATCAAGCGCGGCATTTCTGTCAAGTCACTAGAGTTTGAAAAAGAAGTGCCGGCTTCCGGTTCCAGCGTTCGGCAGAAAGTAACCTTGAAGCAGGGCATTGCAACGGACAAGGCCAAGGAAATCGTCAAGCTGGTCAAGGAATCCAAAAGCAAGGTACAGGCCACGATCCAGGGTGAGACGGTCCGCATCACCGGTAAGGATCGTGACACCCTGCAAGAAACCATTGCGCTGCTCAAGGGGCATGAGTTCGGCATTGATATGCAGTTCACCAACTTCCGCTCCAATTAGGTTTGCGGCCAGTTTGGCCGGGTAGAAGCAGATTTGCCGCGAAGGGCCTGGTCCACGCATCAGGTACGGCAGGAGAGTTTGTGAGTACAGCCATAGTAGCGACGGCCAAGGAGGTGTTTGACCTCCTGCATGATGACCTCCAGGCCATTGAGCGGGAGTTCGGACGAGATGCCGTTTCTTCAGTGGCGGCCATCACGGAGATTGCCGAGTACCTGCGCAGCGGCGGCGGCAAACGCATCCGGCCCTCCATGCTGCTGCTTTCGTGCCGCTGCCTCGGATACTCCGGCTCGTCCATGCACCGCCTCGGCGCTGTGATCGAAATGATCCACACGGCAACCCTGGTTCATGACGACATTATCGACGGCGCGGAATTGCGTCGCGGGCGACCTTCCCCGAATACCACCTGGGGCAATTCACGCTGCGTCCTCGCAGGCGACTGGCTCTACATGCAGGCCTTCCACATTGCGTTGGAAGAGCAAAATTTTCGCGTGCTCGAACTGCTGATTTCTCTTACCCAGATGATGGTGGAAGGTGAGCTGCTGCAAACGGAAAAACTTGGACGCCCTGTCACAGAGGCGGAGTACAACGAGCTGATCTACCGCAAGACTGCCTGCCTGTTTGAAGTATCCATGCGGCTGGGTGCCGTACTGGCAGGGGCTGACCCTGCCGTTGAGACCTGTCTTGCCGAATACGGTCATTCGCTGGGACTTGCTTTTCAGGTTGTGGATGATGTGCTGGACTTGACCTCAGCCGAGGCTGTACTAGGCAAGCCGGTGGCCAGCGACCTGCGTGAAGGCAAGGCCACGCTTGCTGTTGTGCATGCCTTGCAGCATGCTACGGCTGCTGAAAGTGAAGCGATTCTCCAGGTGCTTGCCGATGGTGCCTTCCTGCAGGTCCGCTATGAGGATGTTCTGTCCACCCTGGACCGGTACGGGTCCATTGATTTTGCCATGAGTGTGGCTCGGGACCATGCGGAACGTGCGCGGCGCGCGCTTGATCTCATCCCGGAGTCCGAGTACAAACGCGCCTTGCTCTGGGTCCCGGATTTCGTGGTAAACCGGGAAAAATAGCTTGTATGCATTAAATACATGCATGGCGCATTCCACATAATTACCGGCGTAACTTCCACAACGTCGTTGTATTGTCTCCATCTTGTTACTTTCTTGTCATTTGTATAGCTGTTTATACAAGTTGACTATTACGGCTGCTAGCCTGATTTTGCAACCCGGAAAGGGCTGCCATGAGGTTAGGCTGATGCATCTCCCGACACACGCCGCCGCACTTGCTCTATCGCTAGCATCTATCGCATTTACCGCATCTACTGCACTCGGACAATCGAGTGCAGTTGTAACCCAGCAATTTAAGCAAGTTGATCTGGTTGCCGATTCCACGGCAACCGCGGCAAATGCCGCGACGATTGATCCGAATCTCGCAGGTGCCTGGGGGCTTTCCCGTTCTTCCACGGGTGCATGGTGGGTTGCCAATGGAGACAACAATGTCGGCGGTTTATCGACGCTTTATAACGGGGTCGGTGTTCGGCAAAACCTGGTCGTTACAATTCCAAGTGCGAATCCGTAACAAACGCCAAAAGGTTCGCCCACCGGCACGGTATTTAATGCCAATGCAGCGAACTTCGTGCTTCCCGACGGAAAAGCAGCGAGCTTTCTCTTTGCAACGCTTGACGGGTTGATTGCCGGATGGAACGGCACAGTTCCCAACAATGTGGCACAGATTGTCGCCAATCGTTCGACGACTTCAGTATTTACCGGATTGGCAATTGCATCGGCAACTGTAAATGGGGTAACGGGCACTTATCTCTATGCGGCTGATGTGAAGTCCGCAAAGATTAGCGTATTTGACAGCTCGTTTCATCGGGCAACAGCTATTGAAAGCGCAATCGGCAGCTTGGGAGTTCCCTATGGAATGTCGCCGTTCAATATTCAAAATATCGGCGGCAACCTGTACGTGACCTTGACGAGGACTGACGGTTCCACGGGGCCGGGTCAGGGTTTAGTGGCTGCTATCAGCCCCGAAGGTAAGCTGCTTGGAAGCTTGGAATCGGGACCATTCCTAAATGCGCCCTGGGGCATTGCAATTGCACCCAGTGATTTCGGTCAGTACAGCCACGATCTGCTGGTAGGCAATAACGGCGACGGTAAAATCAATGTTTTTAAACCCGATTACGGGACGCTTTATAGCCATCCTTGTGGATGCAACCAATACCCCCATAGCTATCGACGGCTTATGGGCACTTGATTTTGGAAGCGATACGGTAAACGGCGGCCCCGCAACAACGCTGTACTTCGCTGCTGCCCCAGGCACAGGCGGTCTATTTGGAACGCTGACACCGATCCAGAACACCAACGGTACCAATCAGTAGCTGCTCTCACGAGTGCGAAAGAAAGGGCCGCTTTTATAAGCGGCCCTTTTTTATTGCTCAGTCTAAGTGATGTTCTGCGCTACAAATTCGTTGATCCGGGTGTACTCAGCCTCGCTGAGGCGGAAAGTCGCAGCGGGAAGTGTACCTTCCACTTGTTTGCCGTCGCGCGCGCCCACAATGGCAGCAGTAATCACCGGGTTGTGCAGTGTCCAGGCAATCGCCACCACCCCGGTCTGCACCCCGTGATTGTTGCCGATCTCGGTAAGCAGGTCGGCCAGCTTCAGGTTGCGAGACAATTTGGGCTCATTGAAGTTCGGGCTCCGCTTGCGCCAATCATCGGCCGGCATGCCGGCTAGACGCTCCGCTGTCATTTTGCCGGTCAGCAAACCTGAGACCATGGGCGAGTAGTTGATAACACCGATATTGTTCTTTTCGCAGTAAGGCAGGATATCCGGCTGCACCTTCTGGTTCAGCAATGAGTACGGCGGCTGCAGTGAAGTAATCGGTGCGATCCCCGCGATACGCTCCATCTGCTCCACATTGAAGTTTGAGACTCCCAGGTAACGTACCTTACCCTCCTCCTTCAGCTGCGCCATGGTCTCCCAGGCTTCCTCGATCTTGTCTTCGGGGTTAGGCCAGTGAATCTGGTACAAGTCGATTGTGTCCACTTCCAGACGTCGTAGAGAATCTTCGCACTCCTGGCGAACTGATGCGGCGTCGAGCGCGCGAGAAATCTTGCGGTCCTCAAGATCCCACTTCATGGAGCATTTTGTGAAAATGAATGGCTTGTGCGAGCTGCTTTTAAGGGCACGCGCCACAACTTCTTCCGAGTGACCCAGCCCGTAGATAGCCGCTGTGTCGATCCAGTTGATTCCAAGCTCAAGGGCGCGCTCAATTGCCTCAATCGAGTTCCCGTCTTCCTGCGAACCCCACGCAAACTCCCAATCGCCTCCCCCGATGGCCCATGCGCCGAAGCCGATAGGGGTGATGTGAAGGTCAGAGTTGCCGAGCTGCCGGAGTTCCATTTGCACTGCTGTGGTCGTCGCCATAGCTGTTTTGGATGCAGGCAGCGGGGCAGGGTCGCCCACCAGGTTGCGGAGGCACAGGCGCGGCAGGCGTTGACGCATTATCGCTGCTCGGGGACGGCAAAGGGAAAGGTGCCGGCAAGCCGCCATGGTCCGCCTTCGTAGTGCCACAGCAGCAGGCCGGCCGCGGTCACGGTGAAGGGGCGAAAACCGCCGGAAAGCCGGGTGAAGAGCTCTCGCGCAACCTCTGGAGTAACTTTATTTTGTACGACTACATGCGGGCGGAACGGCTGCTGATCCTGCTTCGAAAGCCAGGCAAGCCACCCCTGGCGCAGCTGCGTATGGACCCGGTCAAGAGGGGGCGCTGAAAGCGCGTAGGCCACACCCCTGCCAAGCCGCATCACGTCATGCACCTGCACCGGGAACGCGGAAATTGCTGCCGTGAGCTCAGTAAGCCGCTTGCTGATGGCGTCGAGTTCCTCGCCGGGCAGCGCGTGAAATAGCGATACATGCGCAGGAATGCGGTTGAGCTGTGCCGGGAAATACTGCTTTCTCTCACGCTCAAAACGCGCCTGGTTACTCTCGTCCAAAACAAGGGTAAGAATCAGCGGACGGATGGGATGCGCGAGGTCGGGCATATTGCTGGGATGCGGGCATTTGGTATATTCATTAGCTGGGGCTAGTTTCAGCATGTAGCCGGTGTGAAGGTTCCTTCCTCCTTCTTCCGTGCTCCACCCAAACTCTTCCATTGCAATAGTTGTTGAAAGGATTTTGCCTGTGTTGATGATTCGTTTGGCGCGCTTCGGCGCGCGTAAGAAGCCGTTTTACCGTGTAGTTGTCATTGAGAAGGATCGTGCGCGCAACGGCCGCTCCATTGAGCTGGTAGGTACCTACAATCCACGCACCAACCCTGCCACTCTCCAGTTCAAGCACGAGCGCATTACGTACTGGACCGGCCAGGGTGCCCAGCTCTCAGAGCGTGTAGCCAAGCTGCTGAAAAATGCACCTGCAACGCCGGCGGCCCCGGTAGAAGCTGCCGCGTAGTTGGAATTTTGTACCTCATAGCTGTTGTGCTCTGTCCTTGAACTGGTACTATGGGCGCCACTCGAAAAAGTGTTTACAAACAGCACTTTTCCGGGCCGGAGCAGCGGCATGACAAATCACGAAGCGCCCGTAGAGTTCCATGACGACCTCACACAATCCGATCCCACGCAAACCCTGGTAACGCAGATCGCGCGAGCGCTCGTTGACCACCCGGAAGCTGTTGAGGTCAAGGCCCTG
The DNA here is from genome assembly GCA_964236655.1 of uncultured Acidobacteriaceae bacterium. Lineage (GTDB taxonomy): Bacteria > Acidobacteriota > Terriglobia > Terriglobales > Acidobacteriaceae > EB88. The sequence continues at coordinate 5,253 of CAXSFX010000037.1, forward strand.
GTACGCGAAGAAAGTACAGTGCTTCGGCTCCATGTACTGGATTCAGACATCGGCAAGGTCATCGGCAAGCAAGGCCGGACCGCGCATTCACTTCGCACGATCCTGAGCGCAGTCAGTATGAAGTATCACCACCGTTACACCTTGGACATCGTTGAAAACGAAGTCCCTCGCTCCAATCTCAACGCGCCGGAGTAAGCACCTGCTCGACTCTTCAAGCACCCCGGAACGCTGGTTGCGCGTGGCTCGCCTTGTGCGACCGCAGGGCCATCGCGGTGAACTCATCGCTGACCTCCTGACCGACTTTCCCGAACGTTTTGCTACGCAGCCGCTCGTTTCCCTGCGTGCGACGGAGTTCACTGAACCTAGCCGCCAGGTCACCGTAGAGCACACCCGCATGCACGGTGGCCGCATTGTCTTTGCATTTGCAGAGTGCACCTCCATGAACGAAGCGGAAATGCTTCGCGGTTGGGAAGTAGTGGTTCACTGGGAAGAGCGTGCTCCCCTTGGCGAGGACGAGGTATATATCGCGGAGCTCACCGGCTGCGTGCTCACCGACACCGCAACAGGTGCACTTGTGGGTACGGTAATCGACGTGGACCGCGAGTCTTCGCACCATCCTTTGCTGGTGGTGGAGGCGGATGGCGGCAGCGAGGTGCTGGTCCCATTTGTTAAAGCGTATGAGCCGAGCTGGGATCTCCTCGCAGGCACGTTACAGATGCGCCTCCCTGCCGGATTGGTCGATCTCTCGATAACCGGTTTGGAACGGGAAGAGAAATAACGGTGCGCTTCGACATCCTGACGATCTTCCCCAACTTTTTCGGTACCCCTACCCCGAAAAGTGTGGATGGTACCGGGATCTTCGGATCAGGCATGCTGCGGCGTGCACTGATGGACAGTAAGGTCGAGAAGGTCGAGGCTTTCGTCCACAACCTGCGCGAGTTTGCAGTTGACAAGCACCACACTGTCGATGACCGCCCTTTTGGCGGGGGTGAAGGCATGGTGCTGAAGCCGGAACCGTTCGCGGCAGCTCTAAGTGCCATCGGCGTAGCTCCCAAGGGGCAGCGCGGGCGCGAAGTCGTGATCCTGCTGGCAGCCCAGGGCCGCCCTTTTACCCAGGCTGTGGCGCACCGCCTTGCCCGGCTGGAGCGCGTGGTACTGCTGTGCGGGCGTTACGAGGGTGTGGATGAGCGTGTAGCAACCCTGCTGGCTGATGAAGAAATTTCTATCGGCGATTACATACTGACCGGCGGCGAGCTGGGCGCGGCTGTGATCGTCGATGCCGTCACAAGGCTGGTGCCCGGCGTACTGGGCAATGCGGCGTCAAATGCTTTTGAAAGCTTCGGCGCGCACGATGACGGGCTCTCGCATGCGCCCGCTGATGCACCCCGCGCCACGCACGGCGCGGGCGGTTTGCTGGATTATCCGCAGTACACGCGGCCGCCGGAGTTCGGCGGCCTGGCAGTGCCCCCGGTGTTGATAGAAGGCAATCACGAGCAGGTGCGGCGATGGCGACGCGAGCAGGCGCTTGAAAAAACCTGGCGCAACCGCCCGGAGCTGCTGCTGCACGCGGAACTGAGTGCGAACGATCGCACGTTTCTTCATCTGCTGCAGGAGCGTGCCGGGAGGTAGAAAGTCGCTACCTGGAGCCGGTTGTTTTGTGGAGAATGAATTCCTGCACCAGATTGGTAGCAGCTTGCGCAGTGATGCCGAAGCCGAAATTATAAAAGGTGAGTGCGGCACCGCTATGGCTTGAAGCCGGATAATACAGGTTAGAGATTCCGCCGGAAGACAGGTCGCCGAGAATACGGGAGTAATTTACCTGCCTTTTGCGATTATCACCAAGGCAAAGAACCGAATTGGAAATTGCATAGAGCGTGCGGTCGCGGATGGTGCCTTCGCCACTGTAGAAATAGCGCGGGTCCTGCTTGAAGAGCACGGGAAACAGGGTTTCTCCAAAGAAATCAGCCGTAAAAAAATCGGCGTAGGCAGTGCCGTAGCGCTTGCCGTAGCCTCGCGCGCCCTGTCCGAAATCGGCATAGACATTGCCTGCTTGCTCCACGCCGGCAAGGAGGCCGGTGACGACGTACGTGGTGGGATCGAGAGTAAAGTTACCGAACAAAGCAAACTTCTGCCTTGGCGTAAGCGGGGCCACCTCCGGCAGCTGCCGGATGCCGAGGGCCGTAACAGGCTTGAAAGGACGCTGCTGCGAAGGTGCTTGAGGAAGACTGGGCGGTGCGAGGGCACTTTGCTGTGCGGCCACACCCCGCCCGGCAGAGGCGCAAGAGATTGCGACGGCAAACAACTTTACGTGAAGGGACGCGGTGAGACGCATGAGCTGCTCTGTTTCTAGTGTGTGAAGCCTGGGAAGTTGAGGCTGCTTTGCGTTTCAGCAAGGCAAAAGTGTGCACTGACGGTAGGACATCTTGCTTGGTTCGTGCTTCTGTTAGCTAGATACGCTTAAACGGATAAGAGTTGTAGCGCCTACGGCAAGCCGGCGAATACGTTAATGTTGGGGAAAGAAATGCTGCTGTATACTAAGGATTCGGTTGATGCCCGGCGATGTTCGCTGGAATGCTGCGGCTGAAAGTCAAGTTGAGGGAACCATGTCCATACATCCAGTAATGCAGCGTCTTGCCGAAAAATTGCAGCGCACAGATCTTCCCGAGTTTGCCGCCGGTGACACAGTTCGTGTACAGGTCAAGATCAAGGAAGGCGACAAGGAACGTTTGCAGGCGTTTGAGGGTTTGGTTATTGCCTACAAGCGTGGGCCGCAGGGTTCATTTACCGTGCGCAAAATGAGCTTCGGCCAGGGTGTCGAGCGTATTTTCCCCTTCAACTCCAAAGTCGTTGACAAGGTTGAGAAGCTTCGCTCCGCCAAGATTCGTCGTTCACGCCTGTTCTACCTGCGCGACCTTCGCGGCAAGGCTGCCCGGCTCAAGGAAGTTGACGCACGACCGGCCAAGTAACTTCGAGGATTGCAGAAGGCGTTCCTTCGGGAACGCTTTTTACTGCGTAATTATGCCTCCCATGGTTGAAGTTTCTAAAGCGACGCGCAAGCTGCGTATGCTGCGCAGCCTGGTCTGTGATGACAGCTACGAACAGCTGGCGCAAGCTGCAGGTGCCCTGTCAATAGCCGGTGTGGATGAGGTAGGTCGGGGTGCGCTTTTTGGGCCGGTTGTTGCGGCTGCTGTCATTCTGCCTACAGACTGCCATGCTTCCGTGTTGCAGGCAGAAGGCTTGCGCGACTCCAAACAACTGGATCAGGAACAGCGAGAGCGGCTGGACGGGATTATCCGTAGCTGTGCTGTTGCCGTAGCAGTTGCTGAAGTCGATGCAGTGACCATCGACCGGATCAATATCTACCAGGCTACAAAACTGGCGATGCTGAAGGCTGTGCAAGCACTCGCCGGCGCACCGGACCACCTTCTGATCGATGCCTTGCGCCTCGCTCATCCCTGCGCACAGACCAGCATTGTTTACGGCGATTCACGCTCTCTGTCCATCGCCGCAGCCTCCGTAGTCGCCAAGGTGTACCGCGACGCGCGCATGTCTACCCTGCATCTCGACTACCCTGTGTACGGCCTGCATGAGCATAAGGGGTATGGCACGCCTGCCCATCAACGTGCCTTGCTGCGGCATGGCCCGTCGCCCCTGCACCGGCGCAGCTTTCGCCCGGTGCGGGAAGCGGAGCTGCCATGGGACGCGCCTGGTAGTCCTGATAGTTTGGGGTAGCTGCTTTTTCCAGCCCAAGGAGTTCCCTGTGCCGCTGCGCCTCATGTGCCTCACTGCCCACCCAGATGATGAATCTGGAGCGTTCGGCGCTGCCTTGCTGAAGGCAGCCGAGCACGGCATTGAAACTTCTGTCCTATGCCTGACCGAGGGTGCGGCAGGCTCTTACCGCGAACCCGGGCAAAGCGATGAAGAACTGGCTGCATTGAGGCGCGAAGAGTTCGCACAAGCTGCTGCCGCCTTGCATGTAAGCCATACGGAGCTATTGCAATACCCGGATGGCGGGCTCTGGAAGGAGTCTTTTCCTAAACTGGTTGAAACGTTTGTACGCGGGCTGCGTACCGTAAAGCCCCATATTGTGCTCACCTTCGGCGGCGAGGGCGGCGTCAACCTGCATCCCGATCACACGGTAGTCTCTCTTGCCGGAACGGCGGCTTTTCACTGGGCCGGTCGTCGCAGTTTTTTCTCTGAGCAGGCGCTTGCACCCTGGGCAGCGCAAAAGCTGTACTACGTTTCCACGCCGTTTATTGCAGTCAGGGACGAAGAGATACTACGTCTCGGTACGCGCATACCGCCTTCACTCACCTACCGGTTGACTCCCCAGGAGTACGAACAAAAATGGAACGTCGCATTTGCAAAACACACTTCACAACGCGCCATACTGGACCGTCTCAAAACCCAGTTTGCCGCAGAGATGAATCAGGAGCAATACCTCCTTGTGGCGGCGCGAAATCCCTTGGCTGACGAAAATAATTTATGGGATGGAATCACGGAAGACTAACTGCTCCCAAGTACTTACCGGGGTACCAGTACCTTGCCTGCCGTTGCACCCGCGCCATCCTCGGGTTCACCGAGGCCGCCATACCGGCGGTTTCTCGCGCCGTATGCTTCAAGCGCTTCAAGCAGGTGAACTCCGCGGAAGTCGGGCCATAGGCGCTCTGTCACCAGGATTTCGGTGTACGCTATCTGCCACAGCAGGTAGTTGGAAACACGCATTTCGCCTGAAGTACGGATCAGCAAGTCCGGGTCAGGCATGTCGCGCGTGTACAAGTGGCGATGAATATCCTGCTCGGTAATATGGTCAGGGCGCAGCAGCCCTTGCTCGATCTCACGGGCAAGCCCGCGCACGGCATCTACAAGCTCGGTGCGTGCACCATAGTTCAGCGCCAGCGTCAACGTGGTGCCGGTGTTGCGGCAGGTCTCGTCAGCAGCCCATTCCATGCGCTCGCGCACCTCGGAAGGCAGCTCGGCCGTACGCCCGATGTACTGGATGCGCACATTGTTGTCGTTCATGCGCTGCACGTTATTGTTTAAGTAGTTTGACAATAACCGCATGAGAAACAGAACTTCAAGCCGAGGTCGGCGCAGGTTATTCTCAAGTGAAAATGCATAGAGTGTCAGCCAGCGAAGATTGATGCGCGAGGCAGTTTCAACTACGTACTGCACCGACTCGGCACCTTGCTTATGGCCTACAAAACGCTTCATGGAGCGTTTTCCCGCCCAGCGTCCATTGCCATCCATGATGATGGCAACGTGCTGCGGCAAGCGCTGTGGATCGAGACGACGGTAAATGGCCGCCTCTTCCGCGGAAAGCTCATGAACGCGGCTGGGCTGCTCAGTGAACAAGGGTCAACCTCAAGTGTGACCGTAGCATAGCGGGTGATGCTCCGCAAAACAACAGCGGCGCGGCAGATCAGGGTACTTCCGTTCCAATCGCCGCGCGGATCTCCGATGTAATCCGTTATCAGGCATGCTGCATGCGTGCTGCGCCGCCTTCACGCGCCATGCTGCGCGCATGGCTTAGCATTACTCTTTGCTGAAAAGCGTTCATGGAGCCGATAAACGGCAGCATCTCTTTAAGAAAAGGATCTCCAAGGATGTCGGCCAGGGCCAGCTCACGCCGAGAGCGGGCATCCTGCAACAGCTCACTTACAGGGGCCTCAAGCGCCGTAGCGAGGCGCTGCAACGAGGAGAGCGTCGGCATTGCCTTGCTGTTTTCAATCTTGGAAATATAGGTGCGGGGTACCAGCATCCGGCAGGCAAGCTGCCTTTGGCTTAGTCCTCGTGCCCGCCGCAAAGTGCGCACAGCCTGGGCTACATCAAGCTCTTGAGGAGCAGGTGCAGCTTTACTTGCAATTTGAAGAGGAGCCAGCACGGGCTCTTCAACTTCCAGGGGTTTGCGGCAGCGCCTGCAGGTTACGGTTGCAGTTCTAAACTGCACAAGCTGACAACGCTCGCAGCGCAGAACCTCACGCGACTCCGGCAAAGCCGGGATGGTAGCCAGGTTGGTGGCCATAAGTTGTATACGGGGCGCCAGAGCAGACGTCTCGTAAATAGAAAGGTATGAGGCCTTATCTATTTCCTAAAACATCTTTACCTTGCGCCATGACACATGCCTTGTCAAGGAAGGAACTGAAGAAACACTAAAAAGAAGGGATAAAACCGGAAGATAACCGAAGAGGGGAAGAACAAACCAGGTTTATGCGTAGTTAATGATTCATCGGGAGTGTAGCAGTCAGCTATGCATGACGGTACCCCCCAGGATGGCTGAGGATGGCTGTGAACAGCTGTTCACAGCTGTGCATAGTAAGGAAATCAGGGCTACCGGGGATTAAATACCGGCGCACATTCTCGGAAGCACTTTCATAGTCGCGCTGCCGCACTTGGCAGCAGGGGGGGACTGCACCGGCGACACCTCCGGCTAGCGAGCAGGTTCGGCAGCTTGTAACTCAGCCACGATGACTCCGGCGGCTTCCCTTGCCTGCTCATACCTGTCTGGAGGAAACGAAATTGCGCCTACGCGCGCATGGCCTCCACCGCCGTAACGCTCGCAGATCGCCGCCAGGTTGACCAGTTGTTCCCGGCCTACTGCCGTCCAGGGATTGGTGCCTACAGCTACCTTGGTGCGAAAGCTCGAGCGCGACAGGCCCACAGAGTAGGTAGCTGTCGGGTGCAGGTAGTACGGGATGAACTTGTTGTAACCCTCAATGTCGCGGTCGGCGATGTCAAACGAAACAGTGCCCCTCTGAAGCGTGGAACGCTCACGGATGAGCGCAAGTGCCGCCTGATGTTTTTCAAGCAAAGGCGGCAGCAATTCGGCGACAAACGGCTGCTCAAGGATCTGTTCAATCGGCATGGTTGTCAGCAGGGGAATGACCCGGGGAACAAAGTCGGGGTCCGTTGCCGATTCAATCACCAGGGTAAGCCGCATGGCAGCTTCCCTCATCTCGACCGCGGCTATAGCGCTCTCGTACAAGGCACCGTCGACGATATTGGCCCAGTACACCAGCGTAGCCAGGCTGGATGCGTCAAAGCCGAAGCGAGCTACGGCGGTATCCGCGATGAACGAGGTGCAGGAGGTGTATGCGGGATCGTAGAAACGTCGATTGCGAAAGTTGCTGGCAGGGTCGGCAAGCCCTTGCTCGTAGGCGGCATGGTCCTGCGCGGAGAGAAACGCGCTGAGATGGTGATCGAACCACCAGGTCACACGCGGCGAAGGGGAGTATTTGAAGTCGACGATGGCATTTTCGTCGCCTGTGAACTCGGCGTCGTTGAACAGCGACTCGGCGCGATGCACCAGCCCGTGGTACTCATAGTCGGCATGGGGGTCAATGCACTCACGGTGGAAGCGGGTGAACAAGGCGGCGGAGCATGCACCGTCAAAGCAATTGCCGTGATAGAAAACGCGAACTCGCAATGACCGCTCCCCCGTAATAGCTTGTAGGTGTGAACTTCTTAGGATGAGGAACTGTCGACTTGCTGTCAAGAGCTGTCGACAAGGGAAAGTGGGTTCGTGAGCCACACAGAGTTGCACGATAGGAAAAGGCAGAAGCCGGGTGCGCTTCTGCAATGGATATTTATCGGACGGGAAGGTTTGCGGCCCGGTTGGGGCTGCCTTGCCTTTGTGGCGCTGCTGCTGAGTATCTTCCGGCTGGTGGGGCTCGTCACACGGTTGGTGGCGCATGGAGCAACCCGAAGACCAACCGGGCCGCTGACACCTCATCTCCTGATTGCGGGTGAACTGGCATCAGTGATTGCGATTGTGATCCTCACCATGGTTATGGCGCGGCTGGAACGCCGCCCGCTTGTGAGCTACGGGCTGAGCGGCGCGGCAATCGGGCAGCGCTTGGGGGTTGGATTGGCGGCCGGGTTCGCCGCGATCTCTGCGCTGGTAGGGGTGCTGTGGGCCTCGCACCTGATGGTGCTGCATCCGGCTGGGCTATCGGGGAGCAAGGCGGGGGAGTACGGGCTAGCCTGGGGTGCCGGGTTTTCGCTGGTGGCAGTCTCTGAGGAGCTGTTGCTGCGCGGCTACCTGCTATGGACCCTGGCGCGGGGCATTGGCTTCGGCTGGGCTGCCCTGCTGCTTTCCTTGGGCTTTGGCCTGATCCATGGCAGCAATCCCGGCGAAACCCCGGTGGGGCTGTTCTCAGCCGGTGCGGTAGGGCTGTTGTTCTGCCTCAGCATCTGGTACACGCGCTCACTGTGGTGGGCAATTGGATTCCACGCAGCATGGGATTGGGGTGAGAGCTTCTTCTGGGGCACGTCTGATAGTGGAATGGTGGTGCAAGGGCACCTGTTCAACGAGCAGCCGGTGGGTCGCTCGTTGCTGAGCGGCGGCGCAACCGGACCCGAGGGCAGCCTGCTTGTGTTTCCGGTACTGCTGGTGTGCGCGCTGCTGATGTTTGTGTGGTTCCAATGGTCGCGCGGCAAGGCAGGGACAATGCGGCTGGTCTGAAATGGGCTGGAACCCGGTGCCATTCCCATTCCGGTTCACTCCTGCACGTCAGCAGCCCCTGTTGTGCTTTCAATCCTGCGCGCGAATGAGAGAATCAGCGGGAATGCATACCGTCGCCAGCCATGCACATCGACCGTTTCGGCAGCTCGTGCGGCGGATTGCGTCCGGCTTTGGGGTTCTGCTTTTCCTCCTGATTGCCGCAGCGGGTGCGGCGCTGCTGGGCCTGCACCATCGCATGCAAACGTCGCTTGCGCCCGTAGACGGCACGCTGCACCTGCCGGGGTTAAGCGCGCCTGTAACGGTGCGACGGGATGCGCACGATGTGCCGCACATCGAAGCGGCAAACATGAGTGACCTGCTCGAAGCGCAAGGCTGGGTTACGGCCAGCGACCGGCTGTGGCAAATGGATATGGCACGACGCTTGCCCGCAGGTGAAGCAGCTGAGGTGCTGGGCAGCGCCCTGGTGCCGCATGATCGTGTGGAGCGCACGCTAGGTATGCGCGATGTGGCCGAACGCATGGTGGGCACCCTGCCGCCGGAGCAGCTTGGGCAACTGGAAGCTTATGCGCGGGGGGTTAACGCGTACATCGCGCACGCGGAACTAGGAGGCATGGGAGGCGTAGGAGGCGTAGGAAGCATAGGAGGCGTACTGCCGGCGGAGTTCTCGCTGTTGCTGTACAAGCCCGCACCGTGGCGGCCGCTCGACTCCATGCTGGTAGCACTGTCGATGTCAGAGATGCTGGACGAGCGCTGGCAGGCCAAGCTGAAGCGCGAACAGGTGACGGCACGGCTGGCAGCGCACGGCGAGGCGGCGCTGGCGGCAGCGCTGTTCCCGACCGGCTCCCGGCGCGACCACCCGCCGGTGCCGAGCGGGCCTGCTCTCAGCGAATCGCAGAACGAGCCGCAGAACGAGCCGCAGGATGTACCGCAGATCCCGCTCGATTCGTCACAAACATGGTTACAAACCCATGGGCTCCCCGCGGAAAGCCTGCCGGCACTTGCCGCTATTGGGGAAGATGAGCCGTGCGCAGGCTGTCGGCCCGGCTCCAACGAGTGGGCGGTGAGCGGCGCACATACTGCGAGCGGCAAGCCGCTGCTGTCGAACGACATGCACCTGGACCACGGCATTCCAGACCCCTGGTACGAGTCGGAACTGCGTGCCGGGGCGTTCCACGTAGCGGGTGTCACCATACCGGGGCTGCCCATGATCGCCGTCGGGCACAACGACCACATTGCATGGGGTTTTACCGCACTCGGCGGGGATACGCAGGATGTGTACATTGAGCAGCTGAATGGGCAGGGAGCGTACCGGTCTTTGGATTTCCCCAAGAAAGATTCTTCTGAGAAAGATTCTTCTGAGAACTCCCCCGGAAACTCTCCAGGCTCCCAGGCATGGCTGTCGCTTCGGCATGAGCACGAGGTGATCCATGTGCGTGGCGGCCATGACGTGCCGCTCGATGTGGAGCGCACCGCGCATGGCCCACTAATCACCGCGCTCATCCCCGGCGAGCACCGTGCGCTTGCGCTGCACTGGACCATCTATGACGCGCAGGCAAAGGGCTTGCCGCTGTTCGCGCTTGACAGTGCCGCAGACTGGACGAGCTTTCGTGCGGCCATGGCTACCTGGTGGGCACCCACGCTCAACGCAGTCTATGCCGACAATGCGGGCCACATCGGCTATCAGACGATCGGGTTGATCCCTGTGCGAGCAGGCGGGCTGCAAGGAGTGCCGATAGTGCCGGGAACCATGGCGGCGGCAGGGGCCTTTGAAAGCGGGATTTCGGGGTCAGGGGCACCCAGGACGCAGGTATCGGCGGGCGAGTGGACCGGCTACATACCGTTTGAGGGTCTGCCCTCCGTGCTCGACCCCACGGGCGGTATCGTGGCGACTGCGAACGCACGCGTCTCGCCGGACGGTTACCCTTACCAGTTGACTCTGGAATGGGCTTCGCCGTATCGCAACGAGCGCATCTGGCACTGGCTCGCAGGCAAGCGCGGTCTCACGCGGGCCGACATGCTGAAGCTGCAAACCGATGTCTACTCCGAGGTAGACCGGGAGATTGCACAACATTTGGCTTACGCCATCGACCACGCAGACCATCCGAGCGAGCGGGTGCGTACAGCAGCGGATTTGCTGCGCTCGTGGGACGGTGTGTTCGATGTGAACTCGCCCGCGGCGGCTATCGTAGCCTCGACAGAACAGATGTTTTGGCCGGCGGTACTGGGTGCCAAGATCGGCGATGGCTGGCGGCTGTATGACTGGACGGAGAGTACATACGCGCGCGAGCAGCTAATCGCGCACCAACCGGCGGCATGGCTGCCTGCGGGCTATCGCAACTGGAACGATTTTCTGGCCGGCATGGTGGAGGCGGCGTGCAAACCCGCGCCGGGCCGCCTTGCAGATTGGCGCTACGGCAGCATCCACACCATCGCCATTGAACATCCGCTCTGGAAGCTGCTGCCGGGCTTCCATGCAGGCGTGGGTCCTCTGCCGCAATCGGGTAACCAGTCGACGGTCAAGCAGGTGTCGGGCACACTTGGTCCGTCGCAGCGGTTTACCGCAGACCTCGGAGATCTGGACCGGTCAACGGAAAATATCGTAATGGGGGAAGCCGGCGACCCGGCAAGCCCATACGCGCGGGACCAGTGGACCAGCTGGTACGGCGGCACCACATTCACCCTGCCTTTTAGCCCGCAAGCCGTCCAGGCAGCCGCGCAGCACACGCTACGGCTGCTGCCCTAGCGTGAGAGGCACAGCACACGCCCAACGTGTCGGACTAGGGGCAGCGGTAGCCCTTGCGGCTACCCTGCCGCTCCTGCTTCATGGGGCATCCTGCGGGCAGGACTTTGATTTTCACCTGCAAAGCTGGCTTGCGGTGCGCGCGGCGTGGCATGCGGGCCTCTTTATCCCCCACTGGGTACCTGCGGCCAACTATGGCGCGGGTGAGCCGCGCTTCGTCTTCTACCCGCCATTGTCGTGGCTGCTGGGTGCGTTGCTTGGGCTGGCGCTGCCATGGACATGGGTACCCGCTGCATTTACAGCCGTGTGCATCGCAGGGGCCGCTGCTGCCATGCATACAGTAGCGGGCCGTTTTTGCCCTGAGCCTCAATCTACGCTGGCTTCGGTGGTGTATGCGCTGAGCCCGTACCTGCTGTTTACCGGGCTTGAGCGTACTGCCTTCGGTGAGCTGCTGGCTGCCGTGTGGATGCCGCTTCTGCTTGACGCCCTGCTGCGAGAGCGCCTGCCCATTGCGCGTACGGCGGGGCTGGTGGCGGCGACCTGGTACACCAATGCACCGGCAGGCGTTATGGCCTGCTACATGGTTCTGTTTGCAACTGTGTGGGTTGCAGCACGCGGTCCAAATAGAATCACTCCCCTGCTGCGCGGTGGGGCGGCACTTACGCTTGGCTGCGCCTTGGCGGCAGACTTTCTGCTGCCCTCCTGGTATGAGCAGCGCTGGGTTTCAATTGCACGGGCCGTTGGCCCCGGCATGCGCATCGAAGACAGTTCCCTGTTCGCTCACACGGGCGAAAGCTATCACGACCAAGTCCTGTTTACGGCTTCCTGCATTGCCGTTGTGACGCTTGGGGTAGGCCTGCTGAGCTGGGCTTGGCTTAGGCGTTTCCCCGCCGACCCGCGGAGTGAGAAAATCCGCACAAGCCATTTGCTGGGAGGGCTGCTTCTACTCATCCTGCTGCTACAGTTCCGTGTTAGCGATCCGTTGTGGAACCTATTGCCTGAGCTCCCTTTTCTCCAATTTCCATGGCGGCTGCTGCTGCCTGCAAGCGCGGCAACGGCGCTGCTCGTTGGCTTGGCACTCGCCCAAACATTCACGAGGGTACGCCCCTCCCTGCTGCCCACGCTGGCCCTTGTCTATGCCGTAGGAATCGTCACCTGGGCCGCACATACGCGCTATCAGCCCTGCGATGAGGAGGACAACGTCACGGCACAGCTTGCCTTGCTTCAAAGCGGCACCGGCTTTGAAGGCACGGACGAATACACATCCCTCGGCAGCGACAATGGTGAGATCCAGCGAGGGCTGCCGCCTGTGCGCTTGCTCCGCGAGCCGGACGCAGACGAGGGCGATGACACGGCAACTGTAAATCCGTCCTGGAAGCCGGCGTCTGAAGCTTCTGTCCCAGGGGAAACCGCAGGCGAGATTCAAGTAGAGCAGTGGCAGCCGGAAGGCTTTCTGGTGCGTGTCCGGCCAGCCGCAAAAGCATACGCTGTGCTCCGGCTGGAACGCTTTCCCGCGTGGCAGATTTTCCTGAACAATCGCCCGTGCGGCAACGCCTGCGTGGCGCGTGAGGATGGCTTGCTGACCGTACAGGTGCCTGGGGGGCAGCCGAGCACGATTGAAGGCCGGTATACGGTGACCGCCGACGTATGGCTGGGGCGTGGGCTCTCTGTGCTCGCACTCGTTACATTGTTGGCCGGCAGGAGACTCGGCAACCGGCGTGCCGGGCCTCGGCTATGATGTTGTGGAAATGAATGTTGATGTACATAGCCTGCTGAGCACCGGTGCCTCGACAACAGATGCGGCGCTCGACCGGCTACTTCCGCCCGCCGATGCCTCCCCCGCTTCCATCCACGCCGCCATGCGCCATAGCACCTTTGCCGGGGGCAAGCGCGTGCGCCCGGTGCTGGCGATTGAGGCCGCGCGCGCGGTAGCCGGCATGGTCCCGCCCGGCGCGGACGAGCTGGGCGCGGCTCTTGAGATGCTGCATACCTACTCGTTAGTCCATGACGACCTGCCCGCGCTCGACAATGACAACCTGCGACGCGGCAAGCCGACCTGCCACGTCGTCTATGGGGAAGCTATTGCCATCCTGACCGGCGATGCGCTGCAAACACATGCCTACCGTGTACTGGCCGGGCTCGCCTGCCCGGCAGAGGCGCGGGTCAAGATCATCCGCCTGGTCGCCGAGGCAACCGGCACCGAAGACGGCATGATCGGCGGCCAGGTACTGGATTTGGAAGGCGAAAACACAGCCCCGTCCGTAGCCTCGGTCGAGGCTATCCATAGGGCGAAAACAGGCGCGTTAATCCGGGTCAGCATCGTGGCGGGCGGCGTGTTTGCCGGTGCCGATGCCGTCCAGGAAGAAGCCCTGACCCGGTTTGGCCGTAAGGCGGGGCTCGCGTTCCAGATCGTAGACGACCTGCTGGACATGACGCAAAGCTCTGAGCAGCTGGGTAAAACTGCCGGTAAAGATGTTGCCAGCGAGAAAGCGACCTGGCCGGCGGTGCATGGTGTGGAACAGTCGCGGCTCCATGCGGCGCGTCTTATTGAGGAAGCGTTTACTGCTCTGCAAAGCTTTGGGCCGGATGCGGATGGGTTGAAAGCCATCGCGGCCTACCTGGTGGAGCGCACACACTGATTGCAGGCACGGACTGGAAAGGGCAAAACCATGGCTGTCACCGAGCAGGAAATCTTAAACGCACTACGCGATATCAACGACCCGGAACTACCGGTCAACATCGTCGATCTTGGCCTGGTGTACCTGGTAGATGTGCAGCCGGACCCGGATGCTCCGGGCATGCTGCCGCGCAACCGCGTACACATTGAGATGTCGATGACCACCCAGGCTTGCCCCGCGCATGCCATGATCCTGGAGCAGGTGCGAAACCGGCTTGCCGGCATCCAGGGCATCAGCGAGGCACAAGTGGACCTGGTGTGGGAGCCTGCATGGACGCCGGATCGCATCAGCCCGGATGCGCAAAAAAAGCTGGGGATTGCAAGCTGAAGCTCATGCAAAGACACTTACCAGGCCGCACCGCGATACGCGCTTATTAAAGCCGGGAGTGGAAGGAAAGCAACTGTGAACGGCCTCCCGCACATCCTGCCAAGGGAGCAGACATTTAGAAAGATTGAGGTTCCCGCCACATGCCACCAAGTGGACTCCAGGATTTATTCGCAGTGGAACTCAGTGCTTTGCTGAGCGCGCACAAAGATAGTGTCAAGCAATCAGGCGACAGCGCCTTGAAAGCAGTCAACCCAAAGCTGAAAGAGTTGTTCAAGACCGGCGCTGATATCAATGAAAAACAGGCCAAGCGGCTTGAGAAAATCTTTGCCGCAGCCGGTTTGGAACCGAGTCAGCAAACAAACACGATTGTTGCCGGCATCGACGAGGCAAACAGCAGGCTGCAAAGTGAGTTGGTCGGTACTCAGGAACGCGATCTGGCAAGGATCAGCATGGCGCAGGCAACAATCCACTACTACATCAGCAAATACGGAGCGCTGCGGGCCTACGCGCAGGCGCTGGGCCACAAGAAGGCAGCCGGGCTGCTTGGGCACTCGCTCCGCGAGAACAAAGAAGGCGATACACAGTTTTCAAAAATTGCTGAAACTATCATGGAGGACGCGTACCGCGCAGATTTCCCGTCAAGCGAAGGCATTGGATCGGTACGGCTGTTCTTCCGGCTGCTGGCGGTGGCAGGGTTGGTAACAGCAGCAGTACGAGCAGTTCAACAGCAACAAGACACAGCGTCACAGTAATAAAAAGCCTGCAAAAAAGGTGAGGCTTTAGGCCTCACCTTTTTATTTACAAGCCATTACACCTGCCGTGAAATTACCTCTCGCAGACGTGCCGCCTGCTCACTAAACTTCTCGATGAAAGTTTCTGCCCGAACCAGGAAATCCTGGCCGCTGCGAATGTAAGCGGGCAGCTCGGCCCACAGTTCCTGCGCAGCTTCGGGGCGCTCCAGTATTGTCATGGCCGCACCCGCACCTGCAATGACCAGGGCCTGGCGCTTACGGCCCATCAGCAACAGCACTGCGCCCGCGACTAAGGTCGTTGCGGCCACATGATGCGACCAGTGCAAGTCTTTCGGGTTCGGCAAAATGGTGCCCTTTGATTCTGACGTCAACTTTGTAAGATCCATATTGAAGCTCCTCTATTCCGGTCCATCGGCTTGCGAGTGGGATGCAGTTGACCAGGGAAAGCACTGTCTACCCTATGCGAGATCGGCCTTCAGGCTCAATCGAGGTCGAAGTCGCGCAGCGGGCGTTCGGTCACGGGAGACTCTTTAGCTTTGCGTAAAGCCTCGGCAAAGCGTTTCTCCATCACATCATCCTTGTTCTTTTCAGCGTCTACCGCCTGGCGAAACAGAGACTCCCGGCGCTCATCGCCCTCACGCATGGCCTTGGCAGCAGTCTCAAAATCGTCAAAGGTGCGCTTGCGCGGTGCAGGCGTGTGGGCGATTACGGCGCGAGTTGCCGGGTCGATGCGCAGCATGCCGCCGCACTCCGGGCAAGAGACATCAAACGACTCCGTTGACCGTTGTGTGGGTTTCTGTGCCATGGTCATGTCCCTTCTCGCGAGTGGGATGCATCTACGACCAATCACAGCAAGGCCGGTTCCAGCCGGGCTATAACACTATAAGTTTATGTCCCGGGCAAGGGTCGCCGGCGGCCTCTACAAGGGTCCCTGGCAGCCGTGCGCCGTAGCGGGCCAGCGCTGCTGCCGCACCCACGCTGCGCTCCTGCAGGTGGCCGCCGGGGTACACCTCAGCGTAAAGCGTTGCGACCCGGCGGCGGATGCTTGCATTTTTCTGGAGCTCCCAGCCGGCTGCCAAGCGGCGCAAACGGTTCATCTGGTAGCGCATTTTGCTTCCTGCTACCTCGGCGGAGCGGCCTAGATCGGGGTCCATGGCGCGCATCCAGGCGGCCAGTGCGTCGAGCTCGTCCGTCATGGCAGCGCCTGCGGCTTGCAGCTTGCGCTTCCCTTCCGGCGGCAAGGCGCGTGCTCCCACACGTTGTGTAAGCTCTTCGAGCGGCATGCGGAAGATTTCCGGCAAGTCGATGCCGTCATGCTCCAGCACGGCGGCGTTGCGCACGTCGAGCAGAGTGGCGCTCAGGCGCGGCAGCACAGGCGTTTGCCGGCCCAGGATGTGTAGTGAGATGACCGCGGTTTGTGCAAAATAGGCGATCTCCGCGGGGCCGCCGACATAGGCAGCAGTGGGCAAAATAGCATCTTGAAACACCGGCCGTAGCAATGCATTGGGGCTCAGACGCTCGGGCTCATGGTCCAGGATCGCCAGCAGCTCCGCTATTGTGTAGACCTGGTGCCCGGCTGTCCAACTGCCGTCTGCACGCCGCTTGAGCGGCAGCCGCGTGTGCAGTTCATTTTCTGCTCCGCCCTTTAGCAGGAACAGCAGGCTGCTGCCCGGCTTGACCAGCACCTGCTGATGGTAGCCGCGTGCCTCAAGCTCACGCCCTTGGGCAAGCAGCAGATTTTCTAGCGTTTGCGCTTCCGTGATCGCCCGGCGCAGAACATGGGAACCGGATGCGTGCGCGGCGCGGCCTGCTGCATCGAAAACGATCAGGCCCCACTCACGGAACGTAGCCGCGAGCCATTGGGCAAAAGCTCCCGCGAACGTCGCTTCAGGCCGGTAACATCGCCGCAGCAGGTCGAGTTCGGCGGTGTCACCCAGCAGGGTGCCCGCGCGGGTGAGTGCTTCGTTGACTGCGGCATGGAGCCGCAATGCACCTACCGGCGCACCGGAGACGCGCTCAGGATGGTTAGTGAGGCGAACCGTTTCAAGCGCGCCGGTACCCCCCTGTGCACCCTGTAATGCCACATGGTCGATCTCGGCGAAATCATGGTCTTCAGTCGCCAGCCAAAAGATGGGCACATGCGGTACGCCGGTCTCGCGGGTAGCTTCCGCAGCCAATCGGATGGCGGTGGCTGCTTTGTAAAGCGTGTACAGGGGGCCGCCGAACAGCCCCACCTGCTGGCCCGTTACAACTGCGCGTGCACCTGTGCGCAGCCGTGCGATATTCGCAACGGAGGCGAGTCCGGCATGGCAGGCATGGGCTTGCGCTTCCAGCAGGTCGGCCAACAGGGGATTTGGTGCGGCAGGAGCGGGGTGGTGACGCATCCAGCTATTGCCTGTGGGGCCTACCGGGTACAAGCTAACGGCTTCCCCGGCTAGGTAGTCAGTGAACAGCCGGGAGAGACCCGGCAGCACAGTGAATGGGTAACACGCACCGGCCACAGAAGTCGTCTCCATCTCAGTTGCAAGTTTCTCATGGGCGGCCCTGCAGGCCCATGAGCGCAAACAATAGTTCCTTCAACTGTGCTTCCTACGGAAGTTCTATTCAGAGGGTGTGCAAAGTCTACATCAGCTTAAAGGGGTCATCCTGAGCGAAGCCGAAGGACCTGCTTTTGCCTTTGAGTTTCGCCCCCTGTACCGAGGGAAGCAGGTCTTTCGACTCCGCTGCGCTCCGCTCAGGATGACACGGGTTGTTCGCAATTCTGCAATGAAACTGCATACACCCGCTTAGGAAGACACCGAATGGCAGCCTGCAACTTTGCACATACCTGCTTGGGATGACCCCTTTTTTGCTTCCCTTTCTTGCTTCGAGGAGACATGGGTTCGCTCCCCGGAGAAACCTGGGTGAGAATGGAGATGCGAGGACAGGCATGCCGAAGAAAATAGAAAAGGAGCCGGTGAAAGCCGGCCCCCCAAAGATCACGAAACGCACGAAGCCGACAGCCGAAAAGCCTACGGTAAAGACAGCCCGCGAGCACGATGAAAAACCGGAGCCCAAGCAGGCTCGCACCGCCGGACCCAAGTTGCGGCGTGAGGGCAAAGCCGAGGTACTTTCCTCTGAAGTCGCCTACGAGGGACCGTTATTCAAAGTGCTCAAGGAGCAGGTACGCGAGCCGAACGGTCACGTCGGCAATCGCGACATCATCCGGCACAATGGCTCGGTGGTGATCCTGGCCGTGGATGCAAGCGGCAAAAAGGGTAAAAAAGACCCCCTGCTCATCATGGAGCGTCAGTATCGTCACGCTGCCGGGCAGTACCTATGGGAGTTGCCTGCAGGCAAAATCGAGCCCGGCGAGCAGCGTCTGGCGGGGGCCAAGCGCGAACTGCTGGAGGAAACCGGCTACACCGCCGCCCGCTGGACCGAGCTGGTGCGCTACTTTGCCAGCCCCGGCTTTCTGGGCGAGTGGATGCAGGTGTACCTGGCCGAGGAGCTGACGGCGGGCACGGCGCAGCCGGAGGAAGATGAAACGCTTGAAATCTATCCCGTGCCCCTTTCGCAAATGGAAGCCATGATGGCTGAAGGCAAAATCCTGGATGGCAAGACGCTGATCGGGGTGAGCCTCTACCGGCAGCTGCGTACCGCACGAAAAGCCGACCGCAAAAAGAAAAAGCGAGGACGCAGCAAAACCGATTGAGCCCCGTCCAAGTGGCAGCGCTGCGGAAGCGTCCACCGGCCCGAACGATGCGGCCGGTGTGTCTGTGGGGACCGACCGCAATCTGCGCACACAGGAAGGCATCGCCGGTGGGACACTTCAAGGGCAAAGTAAAGTGGTTCAACAACGCAAAAGGCTTCGGCTTTATCGGCAGGGAAGACGGTCCCGATGTCTTCGTGCACTATTCTGCCATCCAGATTGAGGGTTACAAAAGCCTGAAGGAAGGCGATGAGGTGGAGTTCGACGTGATCCAGGGTACGAAAGGCCCGCAAGCCGATCAGGTCATTCGCCACCGCGAAATCGCTTAACCTTTTCACAAAAATACAAAGTCCCGCCTCGAAATATCGGGCGGGATTTTGTGTTTGCGGGTCAAAAAGCAAGACCCCCTTCGCGGGAGGCGGCCACTTCGTGGCATGTTCTCGTTGGTACAAAGACGCACCGTGAAGTGGCCGCAAGCCGCGCATGTGGTTTTCAGTACACCTTGGCCTTAAAACGGTTCCGCATGCTTGAATACAAGCATGGAGAACCGCCTGATCGCTGCGATGCTTGACGAAACTGCTGACCTGCTGGAAATTTCAGCGGCTGACCCGTTCCGCATACGCTCCTACCGGCGCGCTGCCGAGGCAGTCGAGGCCAGCACGGTACAGCTCGCGACCCTGATCGACGAGCCCAAGCAATTGCTGGCTATCCCGAACATCGGCAAGGGCATGGCCGCCAACATTCAGGAGATTGAAAAAGCAGGCACCTTTCCATTGCGTGAGGAACTGATGCTGCGCTATAAGCCGTCAATGCTTGAGCTGCTGCGGCTGCCGGGCATGGGGCCGAAGTCCGTAGCCCTGTTCTGGGATGCGCTGCAAGTGGGTTCGATTGAAGAGCTGGAGGCGGCGCTTGCGGATGGCCGTGCTC
>CAXSFX010000038.1:0-24211 GCA_964236655.1 uncultured Acidobacteriaceae bacterium
ATTCGGTATTGCGGGTGCGCAAGAGGCAAAAAAGCCGTTGCCTATTACCACCGGCACCTCCACCAGTGCGATGGACTCGCCGGAGACCAACAACGATCTTGAAACCTATACCCACTCACCCGCTGTTGCGTCTCTTGCCAGGCATCTGGGTCTTTCCACGAACAAAGGTTCACGGCTGTTTGAGGATTTCAACTCCGCCGTATTGATCGCTGTGATTTTGTACTATCTGCTTAAGATTCTCCCGGGCAAGTTCCGGGCCAAGCGGCAGGCTATAAATCACGATCTAACCGAGGCGCGGCGGGCGACTGAAGATGCGCAGCAGCGACTCAAGGCAATTGAAGCGCGGTTAGCTTCCCTCGGCGGCGAGGTCGATGCATTGCGACAACAGGCAGCCGAGTCGAGCAAGGCGGAAGAAGTGCGCATCCATGCTTCGATAGAAGAAGAGCGCAAACGCATTCTGCATTCGGTCGAAACAGAAATTGCCGCGACTCAGGCAAACGCCGAGCGCGGGCTGAAGCGGTATGCGTCCGATCTGGCAGTGGATCGTGCTGCAGAGCGATTGCAGTTAACACCTGAAGGCGACCGTGCGCTGATTGATGAATTTCTGCAAGGCCTGGCTGGGCAACTGGGCAAGCAAGGACAGAACTGATGGTGACCCTGTATGCAGCTCGGTACGCGCGGGCCCTGGTAGATGTACTCGAAGCTTCAGGCAATGACAAGAAGCTGACTGTTGAAGCCGGAAGCCGCGAGTTGAGCGAGTTTTCCGAAGCATGGCACAGCAGTCCGCAGTTGCGTGGTGTGTTTCTCGATCCCTCTATCCCGGTCGCCAAAAAGATTCAGATTCTGGACAAATTGAATGAGCGACTTGGCATGTCCAAACTGGTTCGTAACTTCCTTGCAGTCATCCTGAACCATGAACGCATGGAGGCCTTCCCGGAGATGGTAACCGAGTTTGAACGCATGGTGCGCGGCGGTCTCCACATCGACAAGGTAGAGTGGGTAAGCGCAAAGGTGCTGGATGAAAATGACCGACAGGTTGTTGCAGCGAGGATTGAGCAGCTGACCGGCAGACGAGTGGAAGCAAGCTTCCGCCAGGACCCGGCACTGATTGGTGGGGCACGGCTGAAGATCGGCTCCACGATTTACGATGGCAGCATACGCGGACGGCTGGATGCGCTAAAGGAAGTTCTGGCTTCGTCCTAGCCTGGTTGCATGGCAACTTAGGCATTCAATAGGTGAGTGGAGCAGCAAGCACTTTGACTTCCCACCGCTTCGCTCGGGACAATTCTTAAACTAATGGCCTTCTTGAGATCGATGAGTAGATCAGGCAGGTCGAGCAAGTTCACAGCAAGCTTTAGGTAAGCGGGACGAAAACGAATGGCAAAGATTAACGCGGACGAGATTACAAGCCTGCTTCGGCAGGAGATTCAGAATTACGACAGCCGGATTGAAGTGGATGAAGTAGGTACCGTCATCTCTGTCGGCGACGGCATTGCGCGCGTGCACGGCCTGGATAAAGTGATGGCTGGCGAACTGGTTACCTTTCCGCACGGCATCATGGGTTTGGCGATGGCTCTTGAAGCGGAGCAGGTCGGCGTGGTGCTGATGGGTGAGGGCTCGGAAATCCGCGAGGGAGATGAGGTCAAACGCACCGGCAAAATCATGAGCGTGCCGGTAGGCGAAGCCATGGTGGGCCGTGTTGTAAATTCGCTTGGGGTACCCATTGATGACAAGGGCCCCATTGCAACCACGGAGACGTTGCCGATCGAGCGGCTGGCACCCGGCGTAATTGACCGGCAGCCGGTCAAGGAGCCGATGTCAACCGGCATCAAGGCTATCGATGCCATGATCCCTATCGGACGCGGGCAACGCGAGCTCATTATCGGTGATCGGCAGACGGGTAAAACCGCTGTTGTTATCGATACGATCATCAACAATGCCAAAAATAACCTGATCTGCATCTACTGCGCCATTGGGCAGAAGCGCAGTTCGATCGCACAAACCGTACAGACGTTGACTGAAAACGGCGCGATGGATTACACAATCATCGTCGCGGCCTCGGCATCGGAACCGGCACCGTTGCTGTACCTGGCGCCGTACGCAGCCACCGCGCTGGGCGAATTCTTCCGCGACAACGGTAAGCATGCCCTGGTGATCTACGACGATCTTTCAAAGCATGCCACTGCATACCGCGAAATTTCACTTCTGCTGCGGCGTCCACCGGGCCGCGAAGCCTATCCGGGCGATGTGTTTTACCTCCATTCGCGGCTGCTGGAACGCTCGGCAAAGATGAGCAAGGCGAAGGGCGAGGGATCGCTGACCGCGCTGCCGATCATCGAAACACAGGCAGGCGACGTATCGGCCTACATTCCGACCAACGTGATTTCCATCACAGACGGACAGATTTTTCTTGAAACAGATTTGTTCAATTCAGGCATCCGCCCGGCTGTGAATGTTGGTTTGTCTGTATCGCGCGTTGGATTTTCAGCGGCGATCAAGGCAATCAAGCAGGTTGGTTCGACACTGAAGCTGGACCTGGCACAATATCGAGAACTGGCTGCGTTTTCACAGTTCGGCTCGGATTTGGACAAGGTGACGCAGAACCAGCTGAACCGCGGCAAGCGGCTGACGGAACTGCTGAAACAAAAGCAGTTCAATCCCCTAAGCCCGGCACACATGGTAGCGATCCTGTTCGCAGGGACGCAGGGTTTACTGGACGATGTCAAAGTAGAAGATGTGCAGTTGTTTGAAGAAGGTTTTCATAAGTATCTCGACGCCTCGCAACAGGCGCTGCTGCAAGACATCGGTGAGAAGAAGGCACTTGATGATGACCTGCGCGGCCGCCTGAAGGCTGCCACCGAAGACTTCAAGAAAGATTTTCTGGCAGAACATGAGCAGCCCAAGGGCAGTGACAGGGTAGCGTCGCTGAGCGAGAACGAGAAAAGGAAAGCAGCCCAAACGACTCCTGGCGGTTCGCAACCCGGAGCGGCAACAACCGCGGGTGGCAGCGCGCAGCAAAATGCGGAGCAGACGCAGGGAGCGGCACGGTAAGTGGCGAACGTACTCGATCTCAAGCGGCGCATTCGCAGCGTAAAGAACACGCGCCAGATCACCAAGGCCATGAAGATGGTGGCCGCAGCCAAACTGCGTCGCGCGCAGGAGCGCATGACCCACTCGCGCCCCTACGCGGTGATGATTGCAAGCGTACTCGCCTCCATGCGGCGGCGGGTAGAGGCAGTGGCACCGGGTACCAATGAGCTGGCCAGTCCGCTGCTTATCGTGCGTCCGGAAAAGAACGTGCTCCTGGTTTTAATCTCCGGCGATAAGGGGTTTGCCGGGGCATTTTCCACAAATATTGTGCGCACGGCAACGCAGTTCATTCACGATACGCAGGAAAGTGATCGCGAGAAGAAGATTGACGTTGTAGCAGTAGGCCGGAAGGGCCGCGATTTTTTTCGCAGGCGCTACCCCATCGCCGAGTTCATCAAGCTTCCGGATGTCAGGCGGACCGAGGACAGCGATACTGTGCCTACAGCACGTCCGGCACGTAGACGCCACCATGATATCGAGTTTGTGGCGAGTGAGCCGGCTGCCAATATCCTGCTCGACAAGTTGAAGTTTGAGGATGCTCGGCAGTTGAGCGAGGAAGTCGTTGCCCGTTATGCAGCCGGCGAAGTGGACGCGGTATACCTGGCGTACAACTCGTTTCAGTCAGTAATTTCGCAGCGCGTGGTTGTAGAGCGTATTTTGCCGTTGGTAACCGGTGCAGGTGGCTCGCTTGCTGACCCTGAAGTCAAGGTGCGGACCGAGCAGACTGATGAAGAGCGTCAAAAGGCTGCCGAGGCTGCTATGTCTGCCGGTCTGACCTTACGCGATGATGAGCAGCATGAGATTCGCGCGCAGTTTGAAGACGAATCCAAGCGTTTCGGTACAGCCAATGTCGATTACAGTTATGACCAGCCTGCGGCTGAAGTGTTCGAAAGTTTACTGCCGCGCTTCGTGTCGGCATTGCTGTACTACGCCATGCTGGAATCCGTAGCGAGTGAGCACGCGGCCCGCATGACAGCAATGGATGCAGCGGCAAGCAACGCATCGGATTTGATCGATGCCTTGACATTAACCATGAACCGGGTGCGTCAGGCAGCGATTACTACCGAAATTATTGAGATTGTAAGCGGCGCGGCAGCTGTATAGGTTGAGGCGTTAGGCTTGGAGCTACAGGGTACAAAATTATGGCAGAAACAGTAGAGACGATGGAATCGCGGACCGGCCCGGACACAATGGCGGAACACTACGCCGAAGACAAGACGACTGACAATAAGGCACAGAATATCGGTCGAGTGGTGCAGATTTCAGGCCCCGCAGTCGACGTGCAGTTTGATGAAGCCAGGATGCCGGGTATCTTTCAGGCGCTGCGCGTTACGAGCGAAGGCTTCACGGTGCCTTCTCGGGTGAACGTGATCCTTGAAGTTGAGCAGCATATCGGCGACGGCCGGGTACGCTGTGTTGCCATGGAAGCGACGGAGGGCATGGTGCGCGGCATGAAGGTGATCGACACCGGCGCGCCGATTATGGTGCCGGTCGGGCGCGAAACGTTGGGCCGCATCCTGAACGTGATCGGTGAGCCGGTCGACGAGCTTGGCCCCGTAAACGCCAAGAAACGCATGCCGATCCACCGCCCCGCTCCCACCTTTGAAGAGCAAGCGACGCACGAGGAGATGTTTGAGACCGGCGTCAAGGTTATCGACCTGATCCAGCCGTTTTTGAAGGGCGGCAAGATCGGTCTCTTCGGTGGCGCGGGTGTGGGTAAGACCGTAATCATCCAGGAGCTGATTAACAACGTTGCAACCAAGCACGGCGGTTTTTCTGTATTTGCCGGTGTAGGCGAGCGGACCCGCGAAGGCAACGATCTATGGCTGGAGTTTCAGGAAGCAGGCGTGATCGACTTGAACGATCTGCCGAAGTCGAAGGCCGCCTTGATTTACGGCCAGATGACCGAGCCGCCGGGCGCACGTCTGCGTGTGGCGCTCTCCGCGCTGACTATCGCTGAAGAGTTCCGCGATCAGGAAGGCTCGGACACGCTGCTGTTTATCGACAACATTTTCCGGTTTACGCAGGCAGGTTCTGAAGTTTCGACGCTGCTGGGGCGCATGCCTTCTGCTGTCGGTTACCAGCCGAACCTGGCTACAGAAATGGGTGAGTTGCAGGAGCGAATCACCTCAACCAAGAAGGGCTCGGTCACATCAGTGCAGGCTGTGTACGTGCCTGCGGACGATTTTACTGATCCGGCACCGGCGACGACGTTTGCCCATCTTGATGCGGTAACCTCACTTTCTCGCCCCCTCTCGGAGCTGGGTATTTACCCGGCGGTCGATCCGCTGGCATCGTCCTCACGCATTCTGTCGCCGCGCATTGTCGGACAGGAGCATTATGATGTTGCACAGGGCGTCAAGCGTATCTTGCAGAGATACAAAGACTTGCAGGATATTATCGCAATCCTCGGTATTGATGAGCTATCGGAAGAAGATCGCCTGACAGTTTCGCGTGCACGGAAGGTCCAAAAATTCTTGTCGCAGCCATTCCACGTGGCCGAGCAGTTTACGGGTATTCCTGGTGCGTACTGCAAGGTGGCGGATACAGTGCGGAGCTTCAAGGAAGTGATTGAAGGCAAGCACGACGATGTGCCGGAGCAGGCGTTCTACCTGAAAGGCACGATTGAAGATGTGCTTGAAGCAGCTGAGAAGCTAAAGGCGCAGAAGTAACCCATGGCTGACGCAAACAGTACTCAGTTCGAGCAAAACCGGCTTAAAGTGCGGCTGGTAACCCCGGAGCGGATCGTGGTGGATACGGATGCCACCTCGGTCACGCTTCCAGGGCAAGCTGGAGTTCTTGAGGCATTGCCCGGGGCTGCGCCGCTGCTCACGGCCATCGGTGCCGGAGATTTTGTGATCACCGGCGGAGAAGGCGGTGAGCAGCGGTTTGTAATTGCGCGCGGCTTTGCCGAGGTGCTGCCGGACCGGGTTACCGTATTAGCCGAGTATGCAGAAGCACCGGATGCGGTAGATAAAACTGCCGCCGAGCAGCAATTGAAAGACGGGCAGAAGCAGGTCGAGAAAGCCGGGCAGGACCCTGCGCGGTATGACGCGGCGCGGCTGGTGGTGCTGGAAGCGGAAGCCAAGCTGGGCCGGTCCTAGCCAGTTATAGCATTCCCAGTGTTTAGCAGGGAAGAGCCATCCTATTTGGTGGCAGCCAACTCTTTCTCGCAGCTTCGCTGCCTAAAGCTTCCGGCGTCCAGAAGCTATGCAAGAGCTCAGGACCAAGACGGTATTCATTTGCTTTGACAAAAGTAGTGAAGCTTGGCTCGTTGTGAGTTGCAAGCAGGCTGACCCAGGCAAGCGTCATCGTTTCATGAAAGATGTGCGGCACATCGTGATATCGGGCGTACTTGCGGATGCCTTTTCGAACCAGCTCGGACGCTACTTCCAATGAGTGCCGATGCAATTGCAGCCAGGCCAATCGCAAATGATCGCCATGACGAAACATGGAGAGCGGCAGCTCGCACGTGCTGAAGGTTATCAGGAAAGCTTCATCGCTCAAGTGGGCTGAAGCAACGGTAAGTGCCATGCCGAAGTCTAGCTGACCGGCAACGCAATTGGCGATTCACGAAAGCTGCTTTCCATATCAAGCTTTATCGCGGCTTCTCAGGCTTCATGCCCTTCCTACCATGCGATGAGCTGTTTGCCTACAAGTTGATCCTCTCAGTTCGTGTGAAAACATCGTATTGAGCTTGCGTACATGTGAAGGTGCGCTATACTCGCCGCGATGGGCAGAGGTGCGTATGCGCTTGCAGCTTGTAGGATTTGCTGGACTGTTGATGTATCCGGTTCTCTTGTGCGCGCAGCAGACCTCGGTGGCGAAGCCTGCGCCCACGGGCACAGTTACCGGTCATGTGTTTTACGCCGACACGAACGGTCCGGCACGTCTGGCTACCGTGCTGCTGGAGGCGGCAGCGGCTATCGACGGCTACCAGCCGGGTACGGGCGATCAGGCCACCAAGCATATTTCAAGTGTAAGTACGCTGCCCGACGGCAGCTTTGCCATACCGCATGTCGCGCCTGGGGTGTATTACGTGTTTGCGGCGGCACCGGGGTATGTGTCGCCGATCGATGGGCTGAGCCTGTCACGCGATGAGCTGCAAAAGCCGGACAAGGCAGTCAAAGAGCGGATCGCGGCGGCGGTTCCGCGCGTGGTGGTGCAGGCGAACCTGGCGGCAGCTATAGATGTAACGCTTGAACGCGGGGCCGCCGTCGCCGGTACGGTGCTCTATGACGATGGCAGCCCGGCGGCTGGTTTGCGCGTGCTCCTGCTGGTACGGGCAGACAACAAGGCAGGGGATAAGGCAGGCAAGTGGGTGGTGCCGGAGTCAGGGCCGGTGCCCGGAGTCTCCGGCGTTTTAACGGACGACCGCGGTAGCTACCGCATCAGCGGACTGCCGGCACGGGAGTACCTGGCGGAAGTGGAATTGAAGCTTGAGAAGAATTCCATAGACATCACCAATGGCGGCTGGTCCATGAACGGCAGCGGCGGCGTCACGGTCCCGGTGTACTCCGGCAACAGCTTGCGAGAGAAAGATGCAGTGCCGTTCCGCATGAAGCTCGGCGAGGAGCGACCGGGGGAAGACCTGCTCATTCCTTTGAACAAGCTGCATGCCGTTACCGGTGTCATTACAGCGGCACGGGATGGGCATGTGGTAAACGGCGGAACTGTCCAGCTGTTGTATGCCGACGACAAAACCGAAGCTGCGAAGATAAATCTGGCAAAAGATGACACAAGTTTTTCGCTGAACTTTGTGCCGGAAGGCGACTACATTGCCCGGGTGACCGATGCTGCGGACCTCGAATACACCGAGGTACCGAATGGAGCGGGTGTGGTCCCACCTACACGTACCGAAACGCATGCCGTACATCACTATGCGACCGGCGAGCAGCCGCTCCATGTGCAGGGAGATATGACCGGGCTGGCCGTTGCGGTGCCCGAAAAAGCACCGAAGAACGCCCAGGCAAGTGCGCTGGAAGGGCACTAGGGTGCGCGGGATTGCGGCAGCTGCTGCGCCTGCGGACGCATCAGCTTCGCAAGCTTGCCGCAGGCTTGACGTAAAGGCAGGTTGAGAATTGCGAGTGTCCGGGTGTAGGCTAGCTGCATCCCTTTCAGCTTTCACGGAGACCGGTCATGCGCAGCTTGCTCAACGTGCTTCTGATTCTCTCGATTCCGGCAAGTTTGTCGGGGCAGGTGGTTACCCATTCAGCACAACCTGCACCGACAATGAGCATTGTGTGCCCGGTAAATTTCGCGGTGGAGCTGAGCTCGCGCGGTGCAATTCAGGTTACCCAAAGCGCACAAACTCCCAAGAAAGGCTCACAACTTGGCCTGACTTTCAACTTGCAGGATGCGCCGGAGATTGCAAGCATGCAAGTGGTGGTGCATGGGCTTACCGGCAACTGGCATATGTCACCTGTCAAACCGGGTTCTGAAGAGAAGACACAAAGTTTTGAGCTGGACAGGCCCGATAAGGTGAAACGCTGGACGCAGGCGAGCTTGCAGGTGACGAAGCTGCCGTTTGTGAACTCGGCTGAAATTACCGAAATTACTTTTGTGGATCATTCCATATGGCGGTCGGCAGATGGTGCTTCCTGCCAGGCTGCTCCCAATCCGCTACAACTGATTGCGGCTTCTCACTGAGCGTTGCAAGCGTCTGACAGAGGGAAAAGCAGATTCTTCACTTCGCTCGGGATGACCCGTGAAGAATTCAGGATGACTCACGAGGAGTTTAGATTTCAGGTTCAATTTGGGTTGAGGGTGTCACGAGAAGCGGCCCGAATCGGCATGACTCCCAATTTGGGAACGCGCCTGTCTGCCTCTGAAAGATTGTAGAAAAGATAGAGAGAAAAGATCCTCTCGCGTATATAGAGTAAGTCCGTGCCCGCTTCTCTCCACACCGTAGTTGCTGCTGCCAGCCATCCGGGGCAGGTTCGCCATGCTAATCAGGATGCATGGAGCTATTCGCTCGATGCGGGCGTATTTGTCGTGTGCGACGGTATGGGCGGCGCTGCGGGCGGCGAAATCGCAAGCCGGATCGCTACGGAAGCCTTTCTCGAACACCTGGCGATCCAGGGTGAATTGCAACGAACCACTAAAACAATCACGCAGGCGGTCGAGGCGGCAAATCGCCGAATCTACAGTCGCGCGGCGCATGAGCCTGCGCTGCACGGCATGGGTACCACCTTGGTGGCACTCCTGGCACATGGGCAACATGAAGTTGCCGTGGTCAACGTGGGGGACAGCCGGTGCTATCGATGGCGCAGCGGCGAGCTCAAACGCTGCACGGAGGACCACTCCCTGATAGAAGAGCAGCTGCGCATGGGTGTGCTGACAGAGAAAGAAGCATCGCAGTCGCCGATGCGTAATGTAATTACGCGGGCAGTAGGAACGCGCCCCGCTGTTGAGCCGGATATACAGGTGCTGCCGGTCAAGCCGGGCGACATGTTTCTGCTATGTTCCGATGGGCTGACGCGTGAGCTCCCCGACGCGCAGATTGCCGAGGTACTGGCAAGAGAAGGGCAGTCTCTTGAAGAGAAAAACGCCGCATTACTTGAGGCAGCACTAACTGCCGGCGGCCGCGACAATATTACAACGCTGCTGCTGGAGGTGGGAGCATAGGCGCATTGCCGGAGGGCAGGTAGCGCGCCCAACCGTCCGACTCCGCGACTTGTTTGAGAATGGCATTGCGCGCAGCCAGAAACCGGGCCATGTGGCCGCGGAGAAACAGGCGCTCCGCAAGCCGGCCAAGCAGTGGCAGGGGAGCGGCAAAGACGAGTACATCACGCATCTCTGTGATGCCGGGTGCGATTTCTGTAAAGAAATGGTCATGCTGCATGGATCGGAACGCACCGGCAACCATGGTGTCTTGAAAATGCCCAGGCCGGTCATAGGCGGTCATGCGGCTGGTAAGGTGCTGGCGTATTCCAAAGTGCGTGCCTCGCCAACGTACAGACTGGCCCGGACCGATAAGACCGGTGGTCACACCGCCCACAGCCTGCTCGCCGGTATGCTCTGCACCATGAAGGTGCAATTCGATGCTGCGAGCGAGATCGAAACACCGGCTTATGGGCGCGTTCACCGTGAGGGATTGCTCAAGACGAATCATGCTACCGCTATCTTACGAGCAGGCTCAATCCGGGTGCTGAAAGTCGATGCGCACGGATGACCCAACTGCCAAGCAGGGAAGGTCATCCCAGCGTTTGTCTTGAATCCATTCAGCAAGACCCAAGGTGTTGTGCATGCGCAAGTCCATTGTTGTCGCGATCCCGGTTAAGGATGAAGCCCAGCGGATCGGCCGATGTCTTAGTACATTGGCGCGGCAAACCGTACCTGCCGACCATGTTGTGCTGCTGCTCAACAACTGTACAGACGGCACTGCTGCCGCTGCCCGAGCGCAAGCTCAACTGGACGCAGCACCGTTGTCTTGGTTGTGCATAGTGGAATGCTCCCTGCTCCCACCCCATGCAAGCGCCGGTGCGGCACGAGCGCTTGCGATGGACCATGCAGCCGGGCTGGCCGACGGCGTATTGCTGACCACGGACGCGGATGCGGAGGTTGCCCCGGACTGGATTGAGCGCAACCTGGCCGGCCTGGCCGCCGGAGCGGACGCGGTTTGCGGCATGGCAGTCATTGACCCCGAGGAAGCGCAGCTGATTCCGCACCACCTGCATGCCGATAACGCGCATGAAGTGGCGTACGGGCAGCTGCTGGACGAGCTTGGATCGATGCTGCTGCCCGATGCAGCGGACCCATGGCCGCGGCACAGTGAAGAATCTGGAGCCAGCCTGGCGATACCCGCAGCCATGTTCCGAAAGGTGGGCGGCGTGCCTGATGTCGCATCAGGCGAAGACCGTGCGCTGATTGCAAGGCTGCGAAGCATGGACATGCGGGTGCGGCATGACCCGGAGATTGCGGTAATTGTATCGGGCCGGGTAGAAGGGCGTGCGCCCGGCGGCATGGCCGACACCATCCAGCGGCGTATGGTGCAGCAGGATGAGTTTGTAGACGAGCGCATCGAGCCGGCCCTGGATGCGCTACGCCGCCTGCGCATGCAGGGGCAGTTGCGTGCCCTGCGCGCGGAGGCATGCCCGCCGGGCGAAGGCAGTTCCGCGGTGTGGCGACTGGCACGGGCACTTGCAGTAACTCCCGGCGCGGTGGCTGAGGCAGTGGCTTGCTCATGGTACGGCAAAAGCTGGGCAGCGCTTGAAGCGGCAAGCCCTGTGTTATTGCGGCGTCGTGTAGCATTTTGCGAACTGCCACGGGAGACAGCCCGCGCTCTGCGCATCCGAGACTTCATACGCCGGGAGTCGATTGGCGAGATGCAACCGAGAACGGAAGAAGATCGAGGGCAGTTTCAGGAGCTTATGGCAGACAGGGTACAAGCCGTGCAATCTCACGTGAAACGAGCAACCGCCCCGACGATACTGACACAGCCATGGATAGTGGAGCAGCGCCCGGTACCGGGGGTTGCAGAGTGAGTCGCGCCCAACTGGAAAGTCCGACAGCAAACGCAGCGGCGGACCTGCTGGAGCAAGTTGAGAGCTTGTTGCCGGAGTTTCAGGAAGAGGCAGCCGCATGTGATGTGACAGGTGCGGCTCCTGTGGCTGGACTCCAACGCTTGCGCGCCGCAGGGTTGCTAACGGCTACGGTGCCGTTAGCGCTGGGCGGCTGCGGCATGTATGGGGCCGCAGGCGCGGAAAATTTGCTGAGATTGCTGCACCTGCTGGGTGAGTCGCATATGGCACTGGGGCGCTTATTTGAGGCGCATGTGAACGCCCTGGAGCTGGTGCGACGTTATGGGTCGCCTCGTCGGCTGGAAGCTGCTGCCGAGGCCGCGCATGCGGGTGAGATGTTTGCGTTGTGGGTAACGGACCCGGTAGGCAAGCACAGCGCCAAACGGCTGCGGCTGGAGGGCGGCGTGCTCTCAGGAGAGAAGTGGTTCTGTTCGGCGGCAGGTGTAGCAGACCGAGCACTGGTAACGGCTGAGACAAGCGGGGGTGCCCAGATGTTGTTTCTGGCTGTAAGCTCAGCGCGTGTGACCGATCAGGGCGTGAAGCTGGCTGGGATGCGAGCTGCGAAAACAGGCAGCGTAGACCTGACCGGGATTGCGGGTGACAACGATGTATTTATCGGCGCGGTAGGTGACTACCTGCGTGAGCCCGCATTTTCAACCGGTGCCTGGCGAAGTTCGGCTGTAGCATTGGGCGGGTTGGCGGCGTTGGTAGGGACCGCGCGCGGCGAGCTGCTGGCACGAGGGCGCGGCGACCAGGCGTATCAACGCCAGCGTTTTGGGCAGATGGCTGTTGCGCAGGAGACAGGCCGGTTGTGGATGAGTGAAGCAGCGCAGCGAGCCGAGAGCGCCGGGGAGCCGGGCGAAGAGGCAGTCGCCTATGTGAACCTGGCGCGGACAGCAGTAGAGGCAGCCTGCCTGGACGGCATACGGCTGGTGCAGCGCAGCCTCGGACTTTCCGCACTCATGCAGGGCAGCGCGGCGGAGCGGATCGCGCGCGACCTGCAAACCTACCTGCGGCAGCCGGCCCCGGATGAAGCTTTGGCGGAAGCGGCAGGATACTGCCTGCGGCATGGCTCCACATGGAGTCCACGGAACGGGGTGCGCGCGTGAGGACAGCGGGCGAACTGCTGGTAGAGATGGAGCATTTGCCCTTCGGCAAAGTTGACGAAATCCTGGGTGGACGGCTGACCCATGCACGTCCATTGATCCTGGCACCGCACCCGGACGATGAAAGCCTGGGCTGCGGCGGATTGATTGCGACGTTGTGCGCGGGGGGCAGGCCGCCGCTGGTAGTGATCCTGACGGATGGGGTAGGTTCGCACCCGGGCTCTAAAACGCACCCGCCGGAGCGGCTGCGGCAGGTACGCGCGGCGGAAGCACACGAGGCTGCTGCCCGGCTGGGGCTCGATGCAAAACATCTGGTCCTGATGAACCAGCCCGATACGGCGCTCGATCCTAGCGAAGCGCTGGCCGCGCAACTGTCCAAGCTGGCGCGCGAGCGAGGCTGCGCGACGGTTCTGGCACCGTGGGTACACGACCCGCACGGCGACCATGAGGCCGCAGCCAGGCTGGCGCGCCTGGTTGCCGCGCAACTACCCGGCTGCCGACTGCTGCACTACCCGGTGTGGGGCTGGCTGCTGCCGCGCACCACTCGCTTGCCGATGGCTGAAGTCACCGGCTGGCGGCTCGACATTACCGGGCAGCTAGCTGCCAAACAGGGGGCAATTGCAGCACACGTTTCACAGTACGGCGAGCTCATCACCGACTCGCCCGAGGCCTTCAAGCTGCCGCGAAACCTGCTCGCGATCTTTGAGCGTCCATATGAGGTTTACCTGAGAGATGGGCAGTTCGCATGAGCGCGCCCGGTACTCGCAAGGCGGACCATTTTGAGCGGATGTATCAAAAAAATCCTGACCCGTGGGACTTCGCTACCAGCGCTTACGAGCAAGCCAAATATGATGCAACCCTCGCCGCACTGGGTACTCGGCGCTTCCGGTCGGCGCTTGAGGTAGGCTGCTCAATCGGCGTGCTTACGGAGCGGCTGGCCGGTCGCTGCGATCGCTTAACCGGGGTGGATTTTGCCGCTACGGCAGCTAAGGAAGCACGCAAACGGTGCGCGACTCTCCCGCATGTGCGGATTGAACAACTGGAAGTGCCGCGTCAGTGGCCTTCCGGGCAATTTGACCTCATTCTGTTCTCTGAGGTGCTGTATTTTCTAGCGACTCCAGACCTCCAGCAAGCCTGCGAACGGGCGCTCGCGTCCCTAGAGCCGGGCGGACTGGTGCTGCTGGTGAACTATACCGGACCTGCGGGCGCCGACGGCAACCGCGACCCGCAAAGCGGCGAGTCGGCGGCAGAGTTATTTCTGGCAGCCGCCGGACCCCGCCTGCAGCCGCTACTACAACAGCAGGCGGCGAACTACCGATTGGATTTACTGCAGGGTTGATTGTCAGTTTGGAGACGGCTTCTCAACGCGATCAATGACGAGTGTAGTTACCGGCCCGGATTGAGGCTGAAGATCCAAACCAAGCTGATCCTTGAGCGCAGCTAGTAGTGAGGGGCTGGGAGCCTCGCCCTGTACCTGCTTCTGTGCCGGTAGCTGGAGCGTCAAATTGTAGTCTCCCGGTAGCCCCGTGCGGTCAGTGACATCCGTCCCAAGCTGCCTTGAAAGGGCGTCAGTCAAGCCGACGAGCGGTCCTTCTGTGACTATCTTCCCATCCTGGACCTGAACTCTGACCGTAATAATTTTTTCGCCCGACACCGGATCGACGGCGCTGTTCGGAGGTTGAAGCGAGGAACTGAGCTTGTCGCCGCTATCGAGCGAGACCAGCGAATATACCGGCATCACCTTTGTCGCCTGCGTGACGGCCAGTTGAAACCGGCTGGCCAGCAGCGAACGCATCATGAGCTCGCGCCCCTGGCCCGACTCCTGCCCCGGCTCCTGCATTGTGGCATGGATGTCATAGCGGTCACTGCCGACCCAGGTGGGGCCGCCGGTAAGTTGGTACTCCTTGATGCCGTAGGCGAACCGGATCATGTCCAAAACGGAGACATTGGTCATGTCAAATGTGCCTTTGGCTGCAAGAGGAATCAGACTCAGCTGCCCCCCGGACGTACTAGGCACAATCACGATGTTGGTAAAGGAGGGTAGGGAGCTGTTGGAGCTGAGCGCCGCTTGTGCACGAAGCGGCGGCGCGGTCCACAAGCCGAACGCTAGCGGTCCGGTGACAACTACGGCAGCAAGGGTGGCAAGCAAAACTCTTTTACCTGGGGTGAGTGTGCGGAAATTGGGCTGAGTCATGATACGAGTGATCCTTTGGTTGAGATGGTTGAGATGGTTGAGATTTCCCCCGGTGACGCCGGAGAAGCACACTGCCGAGGGTTCTGCGTAGAACCTGCAAACGCTGAGGATCGCTTCGGCATAGGTGTGTGGTGAGCCGGCGAGGAGCAGAGCGGCTTCATCACAGGCGCGCTCCCGCTCTGCGAGCAGGCGGCGCCCGATCCACGGGACAAGCGGATGAAACCAGAAAAGCGCTTGTACAACCATGTGCATGGCTGCCAGCAAATTGTCACGGCGGCGCACGTGTGCAAGTTCATGGGCGAGGATGGCGTCAAGCTGCCGGTCATCAAGATGCGCGCTAAGCGCCGCAGGCCATAGCAGCACCGGCTTGCGAATGCCGAAAATGCCCGGCTCAAGCGCCCGCGTGCCTGGTGGAAACATGCGTAGCTCGACCGGTTTCCAGATGCCGCAGGTACGTTCCATACGGCGCAATGCTGCCGGTTCGCGGCCCCGGCTAGCAGGAACAGCTTGCCGCGCGGCTATGCGAACCGTCTGCAAACGCAGGAACCACAGTCCCAGGGATGCTGCCATGCCGATGAGCCACACAACGAGCATGGCCCAAGCAAGCACAGGCAATGCGCCGTAGTTATGCGCGGGGATACCGGCTATCGACGCAAACGGCTTGCTGAGTACCACATAGATGGTCTGCTGCCTGCCGACGATAGGTGCACGGTGGTTCCCAAGGTGAGTGCCGAGGCTGACCAAGAGAGCGAACGGCACTAGAAACTTGGCCGAGGCCGCGAACCATAGCCCGTAGCGCAAAGAAGCTTTATTGCCTCGGAAGCCGAGTGTAAGAAGTGCCATGGCTCCGGCAAACAGCGTGGATTGCCACAGGTGATTCACGGCCAAAGGTGCTAGCTGCGCCCAGTACGGCGGGAGACCGGGGGCGCTCATGGCAAAATCCTTCTTTGCGATGCCGGTGTCCCCTCACGCGGGTAGGCGGGTCCGCCATCTGCCAGAAACATTTCTTCTATCGCGCGGATTGAGCACTCGGCTTTGAGGCGAAGCGCTTCCACATAGAGAGTGATCCGTAGCTCAAGACCGGTGAGTCTCCGGCGGAGCAGGTCGCTTCCAGTTGCCATGCGCATACACTACTACAAATGAGTTTGTATCTACTACAAATGTTTTACTAAGAATGCATAAGGTAGTAGGGAATCAGCGCCCAAGCCCCACGTACATGGCTTTAGCGGATAAAACTTGCTCCAACTGCTCTTTCTTCAAGGCGCGTGCGGAGCCGAGCTGGTGCGCTACCAGGTGGATATGCGCCAGGTGTTCCACGGTTTCTGTCTTAAGGAAGGCGTCAAGCAGGCTGTGGCCGTAGCTGACGGCACCGTGGTTGGCCATCAGGATAGCGTCGTGGTCGGCAAGAAACGGCTGGAGGCTGGCAGCTACTTCGCGGGTGCCGGTGGTGGCATAGCATGCCAGCGGCACCAGGCCCACGCTCATAATGGCTTCCTGGCACAGCACCTCATCGAGAGCGCGACCGGTGCAGGCAAAGCCGGTGGCTATCGGAGGGTGCGAGTGAATCACTGCCTGGACATCGGGCCGGTGATGATAAATGGCCAGGTGCATGCCGATTTCGCTCGTCATCTTGCGGGTGCCTGCAAGCTGGCGTCCGTCGAGACTCACAACCACCATGTCCGCAGGGCGCAGCAGGTACTTGCTTGCTCCGGATGGGGTGGCGAGCAGGCGCTCCGCGTCCAGACGGACGGACAGGTTGCCCGAAGTGCCCGGCACAAAGCCGAGTCGGGAAAGCCACTTGCCAAACTGGACCAGCTCTCTCCGCAACTCTGTTTCCGTGCGCTGCTGCTTTTCCAATGAACGACTCCCCAGGGCGACTTCCTAAACACTACAAAATCTTAAATGGAGACAAGACCACTTTTGGCTGCGACTGCGGCAACCAGGTTTGCCGTAGTTTGCGCCAGCTCTTGCCGACCCGGTCTGACGCCAGGAACAGGTGGCCGGCGGTAAGCGGGCCCAGCACCCGGTGATTTCCCACTGCCGCCAGCGCCATGGAGGCAATACAGCCGCACTGTGAGCAGTCCGGGTCGCCGCCGAACTGGCAAGGGGTAATTTGTGTTGTAAGGTCGGCAGAGATGGTCTCCGTTGTGCGCGCGAAGATGCAGGCTTCAGGATTTTTGGGTGGCGCAGCTATCTCCTGGATCAAGCTTTGAGGCATGTCGAGGACTGGATAGAGGGCTCGCAGCCGCCCAAGATCGGTGATGACGGAAGCCCTTTGCGCCGGCGAAAGGATTTCCGGGTCCGTGGCTCCGCGTTGCGGCGTAAACAGGCTGAACCAAACTTTAGCAACTTCCGGCCGGGCGCTCCAGAAACGTAGAAATTCTTCGAGGTAACCGGGGCGCTCCACGATTTGAGCGGTGATCGTGCAATGCAGGGTGACCTTGGCTCCGGCAATGTTCTTGAGGATGCGCTCATAGGTCGCCGGCTTGCGCCGCGCATCGTGTTCAGGCTGCAAGCCGTCAATAGAAACCACGACAGCAAGCTTGCTGAACTTTTGCCAGGCGGCTGGAATTACGCGAAAGGCGCTGGTGACAATCTGTGTATGGATGCCGCGACGATCGATCTCAGGCAGCAGCAGTTCGAGCTCGCGGTAGCGGACCAGCGGATCGCCGCCGACGAGCGAGACATGCAGGGGTCGCAGCTCGTCGAGCAAGGCGAGTACGCGGGCTACCAGTTCGTCTCCCTTAAAGTCAGAGAGCTGCCGTAGAACCACGTCACCGCCGAGGTGCGCTGCGTCAAATGCGTAGCAGCCGGGGCAGCGTAGCGGGCACTCCTTGGTGATTTCAATAGAAAGTGATGGAGCCCGGCCTTGAAGAATGGAAGACCAGGCCTGAAGCACTTCTGAAGTTTTCATAACCTATTCAGGGTAACCCGCAAGACGCAAGCGAGCCACGGGTCCCTGTGAGATTGCTTGCAGTGCCAACTCCTGAAACCTTAACCGGTCTGAGCGCCGCCCGAGGAGTAATCTAAGGGGATGGTACGGATGACGGTGCTGGCGAGTGGGTCCCGGGGCAACTGCACCGTGGTCACTGGTGGACGCACCTCGGTGCTGGTGGATGCGGGGATAAGCTGCCGCGAAATCCTGAAGCGGATGCACGCAGCGGGTGAAAACCCATGTGAACTGGACGCGATTCTGATCACGCATGAGCATCAGGACCATGTGCAGGGCTTGTCGGTATTAGCGCGCAAGCTGGGTATCCCGGTGTATTTTACCGAGGCTACGCATAGGGCGTGGATGCGCTGGATGCAGCCGCAACGTCGTATGAGCTACGGCGACTGGCTTGCACAGCGCAAGGCGGAAATGGCGGCTAAGCAGGCTGTATCGCAGACGCCGGATGCGGAAACTGCCAACCCGTTCTACCGCGAAGCCGGTTTGAAGGAGTGCGCCGAGGAGCAGGCGGAGTTTGTACCGGGGTCAGCATCAGGCTTAGGGCTGGGCTTAGGTCAAATGCAAGATGATATGGAATGCCACCCGGCCGTGCAGGCGTCGGCAGACCCATGCGCGCTGCCGGGCAAGGAGTACTTCCAGGTAGGAAAACCGTTTTCCATCGGCGACCTGAACGTCACGGCTTTTACCATTCCGCATGACGCAACAGACCCGGTGGGTTTCGTGCTGGAAAGCGAAGGCATAAAAATTGGCTTGGCAACTGACCTGGGCTACATGCCTGCAAACGTGAGCCAGCAGCTTCGCCGGTGCGATGTGGTGATGCTTGAATCGAACCACGACCTGGAAATGCTGCGGGACGGGCCATACCCATGGTCGGTAAAGCAGCGGGTCATGTCGCGGGTGGGTCACTTGTCGAACGCGGCGGCTGCGGAGTTTCTTGAAAAGGGCTATGACGGGCAAGCGGCATATGTAGTGCTGGCGCACCTGTCAGAGAGTAACAATATGCCCGAACTGGCGCGGGTGGCGGCGGAGTGGGCATTGCGCGACCGGATGAATCTGTTGGCGAACAAGCTACTCATTGCGCAGCAGCATGCTCCCACGGAAGCGATCTGCCTGTAGGCTGGAACGCAACCCGCTCGAAGCTGTCTACCAGGGAAGCGGTCACCTGCCGGCATGTCATTGAGGCGTAACAATTACACTAGAGGAAGTTCACCTTTAAGCATTGGGTGTGGCCGCTGTTCCGGTTCATGTGCAAGCCGGTTCAAGGTTGAACATCAGAAAGTATTGAGGTATGCATGAACAAATGCAGCGATCCTGTAATTGGTGACATTCTTTCCTCGTGGCGCTATGACATTTCAGGGTCCTCCCCTGCGGTGCGAGGAGATCTGGAAGACCATTTCAAGGAGTGCCGCCAGTGCCGTACCCGGCAACGGCTGCACCGTACGATTGATGTCACGCTGATCGGCCTGGCCACACTGTCGATCCTGGCATTTTTGCTGGCAATCGCTATCATCCATGAGGCAGAGCCGCTGCGTAGCTGGGCTATCGCGCTCCACGCGCGCCAGTTGCAGTTTCCTGTCACGTTGCAGGAGCTTGCCATTGCCGGTTTGCTGATTTCCATTGTGGCTTGGCTGTTGATTGCAATGATGACGCCTGCTCCCGTATTTCTAAGCGAAGCAGTAACGCAGGCACGCGAGCTGCGCAACCGGGCTCCGCGCAAAGCTGCTTAAAAGCTGATGTTTTTTGAAAAAGGCCTCCGCTTGCGGAGGCTTCTTTATTTACGGCTGAAGTTACGGCGTCTCAGACGGGTCGGCGGACTTGGCAGTGTTCAGATCTACAAAGGAATTTGTACTGTGCGGCAAGCCGGGGGCATAGCAATTACCATCCGGGGCGGCATTTTGAGGGCAAGCTGCGCTGAACTGCACCCTGCGAGGTGACTGCGCGTACTGCCATACAACTGCCGACTCGGCCAAACTGGGAGAAAATCCGGCTGAAGGCAGCTTGCCGGTACGGGCGCAGCCGGGCGAGGGCGGGCATGCGTCATTTGCGATCCAGAGCGGCAGGGTGTTTGCCGTGCCATGTCGCGCCTGCTCATGCGTAAGGATGTCCCGCGCGGTACTGATGCTGCTGCGGCCCTCCGGTACCTCAATCCCCGAGCAGTAGACCCCAGCTCGCATACCTGTCCTGCGTACCGCGTCTATCCAGGCAAACAGATAGGCAAGCTGCTCCGGCAGCAAGCGACCACCCTCTTCCTGATCGAGAAAAATAAGCACGCCGGGTGCGAAGCCCTCGTGACTTGCGGCTGCGGCGGCGGCTTTCCCGTCTGCGTTTCCAAGCGCCGCAGCATCATGTTTCTTGAGCTGCGCGTCCAAACGTCCGTTAAACAGCACCAGGAAGCCGAAGCCCTGCCCCCGCAGAAGCGCCCGTTTACCCACCCAGCTATTGCGCTGCTCGCCGGGTGGATTGTTGAGCCAGTAGCCCGTGTAGCTGAAGCTTTTGCGTAAGGCAGGCAGCGCCGCATCCCCCGGATAACCGTTGCGGTCGAAACCCAGGTGTGCAGGTTCCTGTGCCTGCATGGCGGCTGTACCCAGCAGCATCGTGAGCAGGAATCCGGCTTTCACGTTGTCCTCACAGTCTTTTGCTTGCCCGAGGCTGCGGGCAAAGCCGGTGCGCCCTCCGGCATGCTGCTGACCATACCCGGCGCAGGCGCAGGCTTCGGCGGGCCCGCATCAAAGCTGCCGGTAAGCGTGCAGACAGCCTTGACGCGATTGTGCCTGCACCAGTGTTCGAGGCCCTCCGCTACCCGTTCCACTGCGCGCGGGTCGGCATAGGAGGCCGTGCCTACCTGCACGGCAGCGGCACCGGCCATCAGGAACTCGACTGCGTCCTCACCGGTGCGGATGCCGCCGACGCCGATCAATGGGATCTTGACAGCCTGCGCAACCTCCCACACCATGCGCACGGCAATGGGTTTGATAGCCGGGCCGGAAAGGCCGCCGGTGACGTTGGCGATCTTCGGCTTGCGCGTGCGGATGTCGATGGCAAGCGATAGAAATGTATTGATCAGCGTCAGCCCGTCGGCCCCTGCTTCTTCCGCAACCCGTGCCATGGCAGCGATGGAGGTCACGTTCGGCGAGAGCTTGACGAAGATAGGCCGGTCGCTGGCTTTCTTTGTCTGTGAAACCAGCTCGGCAAGCAAGGCGGCATCGGCACCGAAGACCATGCCGCCATGCGCGGTATTCGGGCAGGACGCGTTAATTTCATAAGCCGCGATGCCGTCAGCTGCGTTGAGCGCGCGGATGACCGTCAGGTAATCCGCAATGGTGTAGCCGAACACATTGCACAGGATGGCGCAGGGCGGGGGATTGCGGCTGAAGGCGCGCAGTTTTTCAGCAATGTAAGCCTCGACGCCGACGTTCTGGAGGCCGATGGCATTGATCATGCCGGAGGCCGTCTCGATCATGCGCGGAGCCGGGTTGCCGGGCATGGGCTGCGTGGACAAGCCCTTTGTAACAAAGCCGCCGATACGGTCAAGCGCGATGATGTCTTCAAACTCTACACCGTAGCCGAACGTGCCGCTGGCCGCGAGTACGGGCGTGCGCAGGGGGATGCCGGCGAGGGTAACGCGCATGTCAGGCTTCATGGCTTGGGCCCTGCGGGTAGGGGAGTCACCGGCGGTGTTACAACCGGCAGTGCGATTTGCGGTGTTGCAGCCGGTGGTGCGCCGGTTTCAGGTGCGGGTGCAGAAGGCTGTTGTGCAGGTACCCCCGGAGTGTCCGGCACGGCGTCTGGAGCGGCGTCCTGCGTAGCTTTGCGCGCGTTGCGGCGGGCGCGGAGACGAGCCGGAGAGAGCGGCGGCTTGGGATACTGGAACTCGGGAACGGGCCGCAGGGCCTCGGTGAGTACATGACCCACGGCAGCCGAAGGCTCATTGATGCCAAGCACCGAGGCCAGGGTCACGGCCAGGTCCACCGGCTCGACATGGCCCCGGTAGGTGCCGGGCAGAAACGGCGCGCCGTAGAAGCCGAGCGGCACATGCCGGTCATAGGACCAGGGCGAGAAGTGGGTGGTACCGCTGCCCTGGCCTTCCATTTGGAAAGCGATTGGAATGGCGGCCACATACCAGCCGCCATTGGGGCTGTAGCTATGGGCCATCAATTGGCCAAATTCAGTGGGGGGCAGCTCGCCCGCGGCAAGCTGCTGGCGCGTATAGGCGTGGAACAGATGCGGACTGGGTGCGGGGCGGGCAGAGGCTGTGACGGTGACACTTGTTACGTTTGCCTGGGTGCCCTCGGCTGCGGGAGGTGCGGGGGCAAGGTCCGGCTTGGCCTCGGGTGTTACCGGGGCCCCCAGGGATGTAAAAGCATGCTGCATGGCAGCCTTGACCGCATCTTCGGCTTCCTGCTCGTTGATGCCTGCTTTTTCAAAACCGGGCTGGTTGAGCGAAAGATACGGCAGCTCCTGGTGCGATAGCAGGTACTCGATGTTCTCGCCCGGTGAAAACTTCGCGTTCATGGCCTGGTTCAGGTCGGCCACCAGCTTTCCCGTGTCGATATACGCGCCCTGGAGGCCAAGCCCGGCGGAAACGGCAGGCGTGGGCGCGATACCGTGATCCGCTGACAGCGCGAGCACGACATTGGCCAGGCCGCCGGGTACGTTCTTGTCGAGCCAGGAGAAAAAGCCGTCAAGGGCAGTGTCAAGCCCGGTCACCATGGCGTGCTCTTCGGGCGAGTCAGGACCGGTCTTGTGGCCCTCGATATCGTTTGGAGACAGCGAGACAGTCAGCACGTCCGTGGTGCCGCGTGTGCCGAGCCCCTCGCCCGCGATCAGGGCTTCGGCAAACAACAGCTCGTAGGTATTGGCTGCATTTGTGGTACCCACCTCCTTGTAAAAGTTGGTGAGTGTGGACACGCCTGCTGCGGCGGTAGCCTGTGGAATGGCCGGGCCGCTGTCAAAATCCGTTACCCATTGCGGCAGTTGCGCCAGGTAGTAGGTTGAACTCACAAACCGGCCGGAAACAGCGTCAATCCAGTAAGCTGCGTTGGCCCCCGCACCGGCCGGCAGAATAGCAGCGCGGTCCTTGAGAGAAACGCCAAAAACACGCGACGCGCCACCGGTAGCAAGCCGCAGTTCATCGCCGAAGGTAGAAGCGAGCAGATTGCGCGGCGAGGCACCGGGGGCGCGTGCCGTTTTTGCGCTTTGGGCGGCTTGCGATGGATCGCCGGCAGGAGCGGGAGTTCCCACACTCCCCTGGCCGATCGTGATCGCGGCGGGGGGGATGTCGATTACGGAGTAGCGGTCGTCCTCGACGGAGGAAACAGGTCGCTGCTTGTTGCGTGCCAGATCCCACCACTCATTTGAGTTGATGCCATGGCCGTCTGTGTAGGCACCGGTGCCGAGCGTGGCGTGGCCGGGGGCAGTCTTGGTGTTGGCGTAGCCGTAGTAGCAGTCCGGAAAGTAAGCGCCCTTGTCGAGGAACAGCCGGAAGCCGCGCCCCTTGAACTCTGAGCGGTAGCGCTGGAGGTAGTCGGCGCGGAACTGATCGATTACAACGAGGACAACGAGCTTGGGATGCCCGTCATAGGCGGCAGCCTGCGCCACCGGGCTGCACGCAAACGGCAGCAGGGCAGCAGCGAGCAAGGTCGCTAGGCGCATAGGCGTGAGAGGAGGGCTGAGCGGCATCGTTCTCTATGGTAATGCTCCAGTGTCGACACCTGGTAAGTGACGTCTTCGGAGGGCGGTTCATCGCAGGTGCCCAGGCATCACAGCAACAGTTTGTACTCGCTACCTGCTCCCCTTAACGGAAAATGTATTGAGATAAACCTGACTTGGGACAAACCTGACATTGATACCGGTGGTGAATCTACATTAGCAGTCGAAACTTTCTGAACCATGCTTTCAAGAAACTGGAACACCGGCTGTTCCGCTGTCCTGCTCTTACCTCGATGCTCTCGTAAACCAAGGTCCCTCTGAATTCACCACCAGTGTCAACTATGGAATCTTGGCCTAGTTATAAGTTCATGGCTTTGTAGCTGCAGTCATCGTCCGGGTGGCAAATCTCCA
The DNA here is from genome assembly GCA_964236655.1 of uncultured Acidobacteriaceae bacterium. GTDB lineage: Bacteria > Acidobacteriota > Terriglobia > Terriglobales > Acidobacteriaceae > EB88. The sequence continues at coordinate 23,923 of CAXSFX010000038.1, forward strand.
AGCAGAAACGAGCATTAAATTAATAACGGGAGAATGATTCAGCATGGAACAATTTGCATCCGAACTACTTGAAATAGAGCAATAATTACACCCCATAGGAGCGTTTTCATGCTGCATCTGTTCTCGCGTACCGTCACCATCCTCTTTCCCGTTTTGTGCGCGGCCGCCACCTTTGCACAGAGCGCGCCTACGGGAAATCAGGCTCCTGTAGCTTACGTGTATGTTTCCTCGCAGCCCACGAATGGAACTGGGGGGCAGCTTTACGGCTTCTCCACGGCAGCGAATGGTC
>CAXSFX010000039.1:0-23600 GCA_964236655.1 uncultured Acidobacteriaceae bacterium
CTCCTTCGGCGTGGCCTGGCTGGTCGTGGTCGCGGCAGAGATGGTAGCGGTCGACTCCGGTCTCGGCTACCTTGTCATTGACTCACGCAACTCCGGCAAACGGTATGATCTGGTGGTCGCGGCCATGCTGCTGATCGGGGGACTGGGCCTGGTGCTGGACACAGCGTTACGCTCGCTGGAGCGGATGAAGTCTGTACGCTGGGGGTTCCGGCATGACGCCTAGCCGCAAAATTACTCTTTGGATCGCGGCCTGGCTGGTGCTCATCACAGGTCTCCACGGCATGCTCAACGTCAACTGGGCCGCCGTGCTGAACAGCTGGGAGCCGGTCGGCACACGCAAAATCACTGTCGCTTACATCCCGGTGACCTGCCAGCTCACCTGCCCGGTCACCGACTACATTTCCAAAGTGTCCGGTCGCGGCGAGCTGTTTCTGCCGCGCATGTTCCAGGGCTTCCCCGAGATCAAGGAAGCCCTGATCGCTAACAAGGTACAGGCCGCCTTTATCGTTGCGCCGCTCGCCATCGCGCTCCGTGCGCAGGGCGTGCCGATCAAAGTCGTCTACCTGGGCCATCGCTACGGTAGCGCCATGGTGGTCAGCAAAAATGGCCCGGTTCACACCTTCGCCGATCTGCGAGGCCGTACGGTTGCGATTCCCAGCCGCTTCTCGGACGAGCGGCTGATGCTCTTCCGCCAGATGAAGCAGTACGGCCTCAAGCCCGGCGACATCAAGATGGTGGAGATGGCGCCGCCCGATGTTTCAGGCGCGCTCGCCGCCGGTGCCATCGACGGCTTCGTCATGGGAGAGCCCTTCCCCTCGCAAGCCGAGCTCGGCGGCTTCGGGCGTGTCCTGTTCCAGGCCCGCGACGTGTGGCCCGACTACATGTCCTGCATCCTCGTCGTCCGGCAGGACCTTATCGACCGACGGCCCGAGGTGGTGCAGACACTTGTCGACGGCATTGCCCGCTCCGGCTTGTGGCTCGATGGTGGCAATGACGGGGGCAAATCCCACCGGCTCAATGCAGCCGACTTTGTGGGACGCTACTACTACAACCAGAAGCCCGCGCTGCTGCGCTGGGCGCTCACCCACCCGCTTGACCGCGTCACCTACACCCCGCTCGCCCCGCGCAAGGCTGACTTCGACATGGTGCGTGACATGATGATTGAAACCGGTGTGCTCCAAAAGAAAATTGAATTCAGCGACTACACAGACACTCGCTTTGCCGATGGCGCACATGGGGAAACACCGTGGCAGTACGAGCCCGGCTACGCAAAAGCTCAGTAGAATTGAGTACGATTTGCAGAGTGCATCGGCAAATCGCCTTAGCTCAAAGGCGGCACCCGGTACCCAAACGCCCAATCCACCACGCCTGCCACCGCCAGCACCAGCTCATCATCATATGCATGCCCCGCAACCTGCACACCAATTGGCAGTCCTTCCGGCGATTGCCCCACCGGCACCACCGCCGCAGGCATCGCCAGCAGGTTGAACCACTGCGTGTACCGCATCGCGTCCCAGTAGCCTACCTCTTGCCCGCCCACCTGCCACGCTCGCTCGCCATGTCGGAACGCGGGTATTGCACACACAGGAAGCACCAGCAAGTCCACCCCAGCCGCAACCATCTCCGCCCGGAACCGCGCCCGGAGCATATCCATTTCCACCCAAGCCCGCAGCAACTCTGTCCCGCTCAGCGGTCCCTCTACTTGCGCTGTGTCTAGAAAACCTTCAAAGATAGGGCTCAACCGTCCGCGATGCCCCGCCACCGTCGGCTCATAAATCATCGCGCCGCACTGGATAAAAAATAGCCGCCACAATTTTCGCGCCTCCTCCAACCCGAATGGCCGAAACGGTTTCGTCCGGAATCCCTGCTGTTCGAGCTCCCGGACGGCATCACCTACCGCAGCCCGCGTCTCCCCAGTCACCGGCAGCACCCCATCATCCTCAAACCACCCCACTACCGCCACCCGAGCCTCATCAAGTCTGACCGCTCGATACGGCTTCGGCCCCACGCATAGCACTTCAAACAAGAGCTCTACATCCGGAACCGTCCGCGCCATCAGCCCCACCGCACCCAGGCTGCTGAACGGCCCTACGTTCGGCGGTTGGCAGCCGACATCTGAAATCCGCCCCGGCGTAGGCTTCAGCGCGCAAATTCCCACTGCATGCGCCGGCTGACGCACCGAGCCACCGCTATCGCTCCCCAACCCGCATGCCGAAAGCCCAGCCGCAATCGCTGCCGCTTCCCCGCCGCTCGAACCTCCTGCGCTGTAGTCGAGATTCCATGGGTTTGAAGTCCGCCCATGCAGGTCATTGCCCGTTTCATATGCCATCAGGAACTCCGGGCAGTTCGTGGTCCCCAGGATGACCGCGCCCTCCCCACGCAGCCGCGCAACCGCTTCCGCATCCTTTTCCGCACGCAAACCTCGCCGCAGGGTGCTGCCGATCTCACATCGGTGCCCCTCCACTTCAATGCACGACTTCAAGGAAACAGGCAGCCCCGCCAACCGGCCCCCCGCAACAGCACGCATTTGAGCCCGGGCCTGTGCCCGCACACGCTCCGGGTCCCAATCTACAAACGCATTCAGCAGTGGATTCAGCCGCTCAATCCGGCGTATATGCTCTTCGGCCAGCTCAAGCGCAGAAATCTTCCCCTCACGCAACATCGCAAGTTGGGCTACGGCGGGGAGCAGCGCAGGTGTCATCCCACGATCATAGCGGGGCCTACAATCGTGAGTGCATGCGTCGGATGAACACACAAGGCCGGCTTTGGAGCGGTTTTCTCCCGGAGTTTCTCCAGAAGTCTGCCGGGCCGCAGCCGCAGCACCTTGCAGGCAAGCGCATTCTAGTCACCGGTGCGGGCGGCTACCTGGGCTCTGCCCTCGCCCGCCGGCTTGCTCCCATGGCCGCGCAACTCATCCTTCTCGACTCTGCCGAGTACGGCCTGTACCGGCTTGAGCGCGGCCTCGGCTTTATCTCGCACAACCCTCCGCGCTACTTAGTCGGCAGCGTCTCTAACGCCGCTCTCATGCGCCGCCTTTTTGCCGATCATGCACCGCAAATCGTCTTTCACGCCGCCGCCCTCAAGCACGTTCCGCTTATGGAGACTAATGCTCTTGCCGCGGCAGAAACCAACATCCTGGGCACACAAATCTGTCTCGAAGCCGCCATCCAAGCCGGTGTGAAGCGCTTCATCCTCTTGTCTACGGATAAAGCCGTCGCCCCAGTCAGCATCATGGGTGCAACCAAGCGCATAGCCGAACAGCTCACCCTTGCCGCAGGCTTTACCGCCATACGCCTGCCGAATGTTCTCGGTTCTACCGGCAGCGTCGCTCCCTTGTTCGTCAAGCAGGTCTGGAGCGGCGGTCCTGTAACCGTCACGCACCCTGAAGCCATGCGCTTCTTTGTCTCCCTCCGCCAAGCAACGGCAAACCTCCTGAGCGCTGGGGCACCCGGCCTTTTCATCCCCCGCACCGGCCCTGCCCGTCGCATCACCGAGCTTGCCGAGCACATGATCGCGCGCAGCGGCCGCCCCGGTGTCATGATCCAATACATCGGCCTGCGCCCTGCCGACCGCCTGCACGAATCGCTGACTGCACCAGGTGAGCGGGTTCTGGAGGGCACAGCTTGCCTTCTCGCCGTCGAAAGTCCCCAGCCGGAACCGGCAACCTTGCAGGAGACTATCGAGTCCATCCGCGAAGCCGTCGCCGCCTGGGATGAGCCCCTACTCCTTGCAACCTTAAAAGCGGCAACCTTGCGGGAGGCCTAATGAAGATCGCTGCCGTTACTACCTCGCGTGCCGACTATAGCCACCTGTACTGGCCCCTGCGTACACTTGCCGACCACCCGCAAGTCAATCTCCAGATCATCGCCATGGCCTCGCACCTCTCCCCCGAGTTCGGCTCCACGGTCGGCGAGATCGAGCGCGACGGCCTCTCCGTTGCCGCGCGCATCGAGTGCCTGCTCAGTTCAGACACTGACATCGGCATGGCCAAGAGCATCGGCGTCGCCATTCTCGGGCTTGCCGACACGCTCGGCACCATGCGCCCCGACCTGATGCTCCTCATCGCCGACCGCTACGAAATGCTTGCCCCCGCCGCCGTAGGCCTCGCCCTGCGCATCCCCATGGCGCACATCGAAGGCGGCGAGCGCAGCGAGGGTGCCATCGACGACGCCGTCCGCAATGCCCTCACCAAGATGTGCCATGTCCATTTCACCTCCACGTGGGGAGCGCGTGATCGCGTAGTCGGCATGGGTGAAGAGCCCTGGCGCGTCCATCGAGCCGGTGCACCCTCACTCGACCACCTGCGTAAAAGCCACCTGCCCGGGCGTGAAGAGCTTGAACGCAGCTTGGAGCTTGATCTCGGCAAGCCCACTATCGTGGTGGCCTATCACCCGGTCACGCTTCTCAGCGAAACCACGGCTGAAGCCGACGCGCTCTTCTCCGCTCTCGCCCAGCTTAATCAGCAACTCGTCTTCTGCTATCCCAATGCCGACGCGGGCAGTCGCTCTCTGGTCCGGCGCACAGAGGCCTTTTTAAGAGAACGCGGCAACGGTCGGTTGTTCCTCAACCTGCCCGCCGTTCAGTACTGGGCTTTGCTCCGCGAAGCACAAGCCATGGTCGGCAACTCAAGCAGCGGCATTATGGAGACAGCGTCCTTTGCGCTGCCCACGGTCAATGTAGGCTTGCGCCAAAAAGGCCGCGAGCGCCCTGCCAACGTCCTTGATGCCCCCCCTGAAGCAGCCGCGATTCTGGCCACGATTCAAGAAGCCTGCACCCCGGAGTTCCGCGCCTCACTCGCAGGTATGACCAACCCTTATGGCGACGGCACCGCCGCCGAGCGCATCACGGAAGTCCTCACCACGCTGCCCGGCCGTGACGTGCTCTTGCGCAAGCAAGCCGGGGCATGATGGAAATTCCTCTTTCCGCACCCGACATTACCGACCGGGAGATTGAAGCCGTCACCGCGGTGCTGCGCAGCACGCGCCTGAGCCTCGGCCCCAAGATGGAAGAGTTTGAAGCTCGCGTAGCTGCCTACACCGGCGTCCCCCACGGCATCGCCGTAAGCTCCGGCACGGCTGGCCTACACCTGTGCGTCCGCGCGCTTGGCCTCGGTCCCGGCGATGAGGTCATCGTCCCTTCATTTACTTTCATAGCCGCTGCAAACGTGATCCGCTACGAGGGCGCGACTCCGGTTTTTGTTGACATTGAGCCGGACACGCTCAACATGGACCCCCAGCAGGTCGAGGCAGCGATTACCCCACAGACCCGGGCGCTCATGGTTGTCCATACCTTTGGCCGCCTTGCCCGCGTAGACGCACTGCTCGCCCTCGCGCACTGCCACAATCTGCGCATCATTGAGGACGCCTGCGAAGCCATCGGCGCAACCGGCAGCGCTATAGGAAGCGACCGGCAGGCAGGCAGTTTCGGCGATGCGGCGGTCTTCGCCTTCTACCCCAACAAGCAGATCACCACCGGCGAAGGCGGCATGGTCGTCACTCGTGACCCCGCTCTGGCGCGCGAAATGCGCGCTCTCCGTAACCAGGGCCGCTATCCAACGGATGCCTGGCACCAGCACAGCCTGCTCGGCTACAACTACCGTTTGTCCGAAATCAACTGCGCTTTAGGCTGCGTCCAGATGGAGCGCATCGAGGATATTCTTACAAAACGCGAGCGCGTCGCAGCGCTGTACAAAGCCGCGCTTGCCGGTGCTCCCGGACTTCAGCTTCCCGCACTACCGGGCAAGGGAGACCGTATCAGCTGGTTTGTCTATGTCGTTCGCGTCGCCGCTGAACACCGCGACCGCATCGCTACCATGCTGACCGAAAACGGCGTGCAGTGTGGACGCTACTTCGCCCCCGTACACCGGCAGCCCGCCTATGCAGGCTGGCCTTTGCCCCATGCGCTTCCAGTCACGGAGGCAGAAAGCGCCCGCACCATTGCGCTGCCATTTTTCAGCACTATGACAGAAGCTCAGGTCAGCTATGTGGCCCAGCGGCTGCGGCAAGCGTTAGGGTAGTGCTGTGCGTAGACGATTCCAGAAAACGAAACAATGGCACGCAGCAGTTCCCCACTGCGCACTGCTCCTCCTCACACTCCTGAGCGGCTGCCGAGGCAAGGCCGCCCTGCCCCAACCCGGCTCCACCCAGTACCTGCACTTCGTCTCAGCCTTCTACACAGGCCTTGCCGGCCTCCAGGTAGGCGATGACATCCGCGCCGAGTCGTCCCTAGCGGAAAGCGTCAAACTTGCCCCCGGCGAGCCCGCCGGCTGGGTTGACTGGGGCGTTCTCGCCCTGCGCCAGCGCTCGTTTGAGGCAGCCGCCGAGCGCTTCAGCCGCGCCCGCACCCTCGCCCCAGGCAACGCCCGGATTCCGTACCTCCAGGGCTTGCTTGAAAGCGAGCGCGGCAACTCCGCCGCTGCCGTCACCAGCCTCGAAGCCTCGCTCACCCTGAATGGCAAAAATCTCCGTGCGCTCTATCGGCTCGCGTCTGAAATTGAGCGGCAAGGCGACCCTGCAAGCGACCGCCGCTACGAGCAGATCCTCCAGCAAATCCTCCGCATTGCGCCGGCAAACCTCGCCGCGCAGCTCGACCTGGCCCGCGTTGCTGCGAAACTCGGCGATGCCCCAACCCTGCGCACCGCAGTTGCCGACATCGCTACCCACCAGGCAGGGTGGCCTGCGGAAGCTACCGCCCAGCTCGCGCTTCTTCAGGCTGCCGCCGGTAGCCCGCAGCCTCGCGCTGCCGCCACTCGCTCCACTTTCCTACACAATGTGCTCATGCGTGTCCCGGCTTTCCGCAACGATCTTGCCGACCTGACCGCCCCTGCCGGCGAAGCCGCTGAGCCCATGACCCGCTTCCTGCTACTTCCGAGCCCGCCCGACCAACCCGCCGCACCCGATACCGGCCTCAGCTTTGAAACCAAGCCCTTCGGCGAGCCCGGAGCCGGTTCCGAAAGTTGGACATGGGCCGGAGCTCTATACCTGAACGGCACCGACGCCCCGGCACTCGCCCAGGCCAACAGCAAAACCCTGCGCTTTTTGAACGGCACAGAAATCCCATTCCCCGGCGGAAGGTACCCGCAGGCGCTTACTCCCGAAAGCATCCTCGCCGCCGACTTCAATTACGATTTCAAGTCTGACCTTGTCCTTGCAGGCGCGGGCGGCGTCCGCCTGTTCACACAAGGTCTTCCCACGCATTTCACGGAAGTCACCGCCGCCGCGAAACTTCCGGCTGCCATCGTCAACGCTCCTTATACCGGAGCATGGGCGCTTGATATTGAGGCTGACGGTGACCTCGACATTCTGCTCGGTGCCGCATCCGGGCCGCCCACGCTGCTCCGCAATAACGGCGACAGCACCTTTACGCCGCAGCGCCTTTTCCCAGGCATCGACGGTTTGCGGCAGCTCGCCTGGGCTGACCTGAACGGCGACGGCAACCCTGACGCCGCCTTGCTCGACAGCAAAGGCCGACTCCATATCTTCCTCAATCGCCGCTCCGGCACCTTTACTGAAGTTGCCTCCACTTTCATGAACATCAAAGCCATCACCATCGGTGGCGTCAGCACAGGCAACAATTTCGATACGCTCGACCTCCTGGCCCTTGAAGATACGGGCCGCATCGTCCGCCTCAGCACCCCCGATGAAGGCCGCACTTGGCGATCCATCTCGCTCGCCCAGACCGCTCCCCTAAACGGCGAGTGCCGTCTGCTCGCCGCCGATCTCGACAACAACGGCGCGGTGGACCTCATCGTTGCCCCTGCGCACGCATCCTCGCGAATCCTATTGGGTACGGAGCACGCTACCTTCGAGCTCTTGAAAACACCGGCGCTTCCGCCGACCCAAGCTCTTGCCGATGTCAAAGACAACGGCCATCTCACTCTCATCGGCTTGGAGCCGAACGGCAGCACAACTATCGCTGACAGCCGTAGTTCTAAAAACTACAAATGGCAGACTATTCGCCCGCGTGCCCGGCAAGCTACCGGCGACCAGCGCGTGAACCCTTTCGGCATCGGCGGAGAAATTGAAATCCGGGCCGGTTTGCTCACCCAGCGTCAGCCTATTGCCGCTCCGGCCCTTCACTTCGGCTTGGGCGAACAAAATACCACCGACGTCGCCCGTATTCTATGGCCTAACGGCTCGGTTCGCGCCGAGTTCGCCCTCAAGGCCGACCAGCAGATCGTCACCGAGCAGCGCCTCAAAGGCTCCTGCCCTTTCCTTTTCGCATGGAACGGCCATGAGATGGCCTTCGTGAAAGATTCTGTGCCCTGGGGCTCCGCGCTCGGCCTGCGCATCAACGCGCTCGGCGCGGCCTCCATCGCCGCTACCGAGGAGTGGTACAAAATCGGCCGCGACCAGCTGCGCCCCCACAACGGCATCTACGACCTGCGCGTCACCGGCGAGCTGTGGGAGAGCTACTATTATGATTCGCTTGCACTGATGACTGTCGACCACCCTGCTGGGACTGAAGTGTTTACCGACGAGCGTTTTCGCGTTCCGTCCGTCAAACTTGCCGTGACCGCCGTTGCCATGCCGCAGCCTCTTGTACAAGCCGTGGATGACAACAGCACAGACGTGACAGGGATCCTGCAAAAACTTGACGGTCGCTACCTCGACACATTCGGGCGCGGCCAGTACCAGGGCGTCACCCGCGATCACTGGGTTGAACTCACATTGCCTGACGCACTCCCGCCCGGTCCTTTGTGGCTCATCGCGAAAGGCTGGCTGCACCCCTCCGACTCGTCCATCAACATCGCGCTTGCCCAGGGCAGTGGCCCAAAGCCGAAGTGGCTTAGCCTGGAAGTTCCGGACACAACAGGCCATTGGCGAGTCGCCAACCCCAACCTCGGCTTTCCCGCCGGTCGCAATAAAATTTGCCTCTTCGACCTAGCCGGCCTCTGGAAGCCCGGCGAGCCGCACCGCCTGCGCCTGCGCACCAACCTTGAGGTGTACTGGGACCAGATCGAGTGGGCGCAGGGCCTGCCTTCCACCTCCCTGCACATCGAGCGCCTGCAGCCCTCCACTGCCAACCTCGGCTACCGCGGCTTCTCTACCATCTACCAGGCCAACACGTCTTCGCCTGAAATCCCCGCCTACAATCAGCTCTCCGGCACCGCGCCCCGCTGGCGCGATCTCGCCGGCTTTTACACCCGTTACGGCGATGTGCGACAACTACTGGCAGGCGTCGATGACCGGTACGTCATCATGAACGCCGGAGATGAAATGAGTTTGCAATTCGCGGCACCCCCGCCGCCGCAGCCCGGCTTTGTGCGCGACTTTGTCCTCGCCGGGGATGGCTGGATCAAGGACGGCGACTACAACTCGACCTACTCCCAAACCGTACTGCCGTATCCCTACCACGCACGTAGGAGCTACAACTCAGCCCCCGGCGCTTTGGAAGACGACTACGTTTACCGGCACCACAAGGAAGATTGGATGACCTACCAGACCCGCTACGTCACGCCCGACGCATGGACCGGTGCGCTACAAGGCAGCGGAGCACCATGAAGCGCGCAATTCTTACTATTTTCTTCCTGGCCTTGCTGTTGATGCCCTGGCTCATCCGCAAACTCTCTGCTCGCCGCACCGACACACAAGCCGGTTCCAGGCAGTCTGCGCTCGCGCGCCACGGCCTCTACCTGCGCGAGGTCTCACACGAAGCCGGTATTGACTTTATCCATCAAGCCCCCAAGCTCGACAGCAAACTCGACCCCATCATGCCGGAAGTCGCTTCCATGGGTGCCTCGGTCTCTATCGTTGACTACGACCGCGACGGCTGGCCCGACATCTACGTCACCGATAGTGCGTATGGCACCCAAAACCGGCTCTATCGTAACCTCCATGATGGCCGCTTTCAGGATGTCGCAGGCAAGCTTGGCATCGGCGACGTAAACCGTCCCGGCACCGGCGTCAGTATGGGCGCGGTCTGGGGCGACTACGACAATGACGGTTTTGAGGACCTGTTCCTCGTGAAATGGGGCAAGCCCGAGCTCTTCCACAACGATGCGGGCCACGGTTTCACCCGCGTCACCGATGGGGCTAGTCTGCCTGCATGGGTCAACGCCAACACTGCCCTATGGTTTGACTACGACAGCGACGGCAAGCTCGACCTGTTCCTCGGCGGCTACTACCCGGAGAACGTCGATCTGTGGCACCTGCAAAACACCCGCATGATGCCTGACTCGTTTGAATATGCCAAAAACGGTGGCCGCAAGTATCTGTTTCACAACCTGGGCGGAGGCCGTTTTGAAGAAGTCAGCGAGCAGGCCGGCATCGCAAGCCGCCGCTGGGCACTAGCTTCCGCCGCTGCTGACCTGCGCGGCACAGGCCACCCCGACTTGTTCATCGCCAACGATTACGGCGTATCTGAACTGTTCCTGAACGACGGCAAAGGCCACTTTCACGAAGCAGGCGCGAAAACCGGCGTCGGCTTTGCCCCAAAAAGCGGCATGAACGTTGCGGTCGGCGACATTTTCAACCAGGGCAAGTACGCGGTCTACGTCTCAAACATCTCCGAGGAAGGCGTGCTCATCCAGGGCAACAACCTGTGGGTGCCCCAGGAAAATACCCAGGAAAACACGAGCCAATCCGCCGCGCTCCATAACGTCACCTACCAGAACATGGCACGCGATCTGGGCGTCGAGCTGGGCGGTTGGAGCTTCGGCGCGCAGTTCGGCGACCTGAACAACGACGGCACCCTCGATCTCTATCTCACCAACGGCTACGTCTCGCTTGATCGCAAACGTGATTACTGGTATGACTTTGCTAAAGTTGCCGGGGGCAATGCCGCCATCATCTCGGACGCCGACCACTGGCCGGCTGTCGATGGCCGCAGCCACTCGGGCTATCAGCAAAAGCACTTGTGGCTCAACGACGGTGCCGGCAGGTTTGTCGATGTCGCGCAGGAGGTCGGCATTACCGACACCTTCGACGGTCGCTCCGTCGTTCTGGCCGATTTATGGAACCGTGGCGTACTGGATGCCGTAGTCGCAAACCAGCGCGGACCGCTACTGGTGTATCGCAACACAGTCGATCCAAAGAACCAGTGGATCGAGTTCTCCCTTGAAGGCACCCGGAGCAACCGCAGCGCCATCGGTGCGCAAGTAACCTTAAACTGGAAAAATGGTGCGACCGGCCAGACGCAAATTCAAACCGTCTCCGGCGGCAACGGGTTCGCGTCTCAAAACGACCGTCGCCTTCATTTCGGACTGGGCCAAAACCCGCAAATTGAGAGTGTCCAAATCCAGTGGCCCTCTGGTACGATTCAGTCGCTGGCCGACCCCGAGCCGGGACGGCTGAACACAATCAGAGAGCCCTGGTAGAAGTTCCAACAGGAATTTAAAAATGAGCGGACAGGCGATCACGTTTCCATCCACCCCTGCCACGGGCAGCCCGCACCAGTGGCGTCGCTGGCTCAGCATGGAAAACCGCTTTGTTCCGCCGATCTTCATTACCCTGATCCTTGTTATCGGCAACATCTCCTTCGGCATTCTTGAAAGCTGGACCCGCACCGCGCTCGCCATCTCCGTTGCTATCGGTACCGAGCTTTTACTGGGCCGCACATTTACAGGCAAGTGGCCGAACGTCGCCAGTGCCTACATCAGCGGAATCTCCATCGGCATCCTCCTGCGCTCGCCCGCTATCTGGCCATACGTGCTTGCCGCTGTTCTTGCCATCACGTCAAAATACGTGGTCCGCTACAAAAATCGTCACCTCTGGAACCCTTCAAACTTCGCTATCTGTGTCGTTCTGTTCCTTGCGGCTGACACCGTGACTAGCCTCAGCATCCAGTGGGGCAACAATCTATGGGCCATGGCTGTGATCTGGGCGCTCGGTTCAGTCATCATCTACCGGCTACAGCGGTTCCATATCTGCGCCACCTATGTAGCAGCTTTCCTCGCCTTTGCGGTATTGCGCCACTTCCTAGTCGGTGACCCGCTGCTCTCAGAGATCTCACCCATCACAGGTCCCGAGTACCAGCTCTTTATTTTCTTCATGATTACCGATCCCAAAACCACCGTCCGCTCCCGCTGGGGCCAGTGCCTGGTGGTAGTTTGCGTAGCCGCAGTCGAGATGATCCTGCGCTTGCACAGCAACATTTACGCCCCGCTTTACGCTCTGTTTCTCGTAGGGCCGCCCGCCCTTCTTATCTCCTCCTGGTGGAACGCACGCCGAGCGAAAGCCTTCACTCCGGCTCTTGCCTCGGCAGCGTAAATCGTTTTACAAAGTGTCATTCCGAGCGAAGTGCAGCGGAGTCGAAAAATCTGTTTTCCTCAGCGTGACGCCGAAACTTAGAGTTAAAGGAATCCCGTTGTGAAGTTGCATATTGCTTTGTCCGCGGGTTTACTCCTTGCCTGCCTATCTTGCGCAGCCCCCGCCCAAAAATACTCCGTCCAGTTCACCGACGCGACCGAAGCCGCAGGCATCCACTTCCACCATGACAACGGCGCGTTCGGCAAAAAGTATCTGCCGGAAACCATGGGCAGCGGCGTGTGTGCCATCGACTACGACGGCGACGGCCGCCAGGACATTTTCTTCGTCAACTCCATGGATTGGCCCGGTCATAAAGCAAAACATGCCACCGCCGCGCTGTACCGTAATGCAGGCAATGGAACATTCAAAGATGTCACCGACGCGGCGGGATTAGCAGTCGAACTCTACGGTATGGGCTGCGCCGTCGGCGACTTCGATAACGACGGCCGCGACGACCTCTACATCACGGCCCTCGATGGCAACCACCTGTACCGCAACCTGGGGGGCGGCAAATTCGCCGACGTCACCGCGCGCGCCCATGTCGGTGACGGCGGCTTTTCTACCGGCGCTGTCTGGTTCGACTACGACAATGACGGCAAACTCGACCTCTTTGTCTCTCACTATGCCACCTGGTCAGTTTCCGGGGACCAGAACTGCTCGCTCGATGGCACACACAAGTCCTACTGCACACCGGAGGTCTACAAAGGCCAAAGTGGGAGCCTGTTTCACAATCTGGGCAAGGGCGTCTTCGAGGATGTGACGAAGAAAGCCGGTCTCGCCGACCCTACCAGCAAATCACTTGGCGTGGTCCTGCTCGACTACGACGATGACGGCTGGCTTGACCTTTTTGTCGCCAATGACACCCAGGCCAACAAGCTTTATCGCAACAACCATAACGGCACCTTCACGGAGTCTGCTTTTGTCTCCGGCGTTGCCTTCAGCGATGCCGGCAAAGCTCGTGCCGGCATGGGTGCCGATGCGGGTGATTTTGATGGCTCCGGCAAGCAGGGCCTGGTCATCGGCAACTTCACAAATGAAAGTCTGTCGTTGTACCGCAACGACGGCGAAGGCCTGTTTACGGACGTAGCTGCAAGCTCCGGCATCGCCCCGCCTTCGGCCAAGTCGCTCACCTTTGCCGCTTTCTTCTTCGACTATGACCTGGACGGCCTGCCCGATATTTTCGCCCTGAACGGCCACGTCGCCGACGACATCTCTGTCGTTCAACCTTCGGTTAAGTATGCTGAAACTCCGTTGCTCTTCCACAACTCGGGCCACGACAAGTTCGCAAATGCTTCGGATCGGTCGGGCGCGCCCTTTCGGCAGCCTGTTGTAGGCCGCGGCGCAGCCTACCTCGACTACGATAATGACGGCGACCTGGACTTGATTCTCACCACCTCCGGCGGCCCTGCGAAGCTGCTGCGCAACGAGGGCGGCAGCGGCAATGACGCTCTCCGCATCCGGCTGGTCGGCACCCGCTCCAACCATGACGCCATCGGAGCGAAGCTCATCCTGCACCTGCCCGGTGGTCAGGACCAGTTCCGGATGGTCAAAAGCGGCTCCAGCTACCTTTCACAATCCGAGTTGCCGGTCACCTTCGGCCTCGGCTCCGGCAGTAAAACTCCGCTCACCCTTGACCTCATCTGGCCCGGCGGCCGCAAGCAAACTGTCACCGGCCTCGCAGCCAATCAAGCCGTCACTATTGAGGAAGGCAAAGGCGTCACCGCCTCCGCACCGCTTGCCAGGCAGCGGGCTGCCAAGTAGTTTTGTCACGGCAGTTACGCAGGATCAAACCCCGCGCGCTCCAGCATTGCATCGATCTCCGCCCGCCCCACCCCTACAAGGTGCGCTCCTGCGTAAATGTCCTCTGCTCGTACCGGGTAGCAATGGTCCGCCGGACCCCGTCCAAGCCCTGCAACATCAAAGTCAGCGATCAGCCGATAGACTCGCTCCCGATCCACACTCCCCGCCACCGCAGCTTCCAGGATCGCCCGCGACTCCGGCCCAAATACAGGATCGTTCCATAGCAGGAACCCTCGCGCCAGCTCCGGCTTGCCCAGCCTACGTACAGTTTCCGAGTAGCTGGCAGCGGCAAAGTACAACAGTGAAAGCGTCTGAAATGCGCTAAAATCGCCCATATTCGCGTACAAAGCCGCAATCAGCCGACCTGTTGCCAGTACATCGCCATCCGTCTGCGCCGCATACTTTCGCAACCCGCTCGCAAGCGAGGGGGAGCCCCAGTGCTGCTCCAGAACCCTCGCCAGCTGTTCGATGCCAAGCAGGTTCAGCGGAAACCCGGTGGAGAACAGCGGGTCCACAAACCCGGCTGCTGAAGGCAGCAAGGCCCATCCCGGCCCCGCGATTTGTGCACTTCGGAACGCCACTTGCGGCGCGTAGGTAAATGGCCTTTCCGCGCGTGCCTCCGTGAACTGCTCCCTCACCGCCGGTAACGCCTGCAACGCCCGGTGCCATCCCGCCTCACCATCCGCAAACCCGAATCGTTCGGCCATCGCCGTAGTCGCAGCAAACCCGGCACTCGTCCACCCATTGTTGAAGCGCAGCACCCACATCCACCCGCCGTCAAAAACATGGTGCAGCGCAGCCGCATCCGGCGGGAACAACGCTCCAGCGCCCCCACCAACCTTGCGAACTCCCGAGAAATGGCTGTACAGTGCCGAAGTTTTCGGGCATCCGGGCAGTGCCGATTCTCTCAGCCCAAGCGCCGTTTGCAAAAACCCGCGCGGCCCGCTCGCATCGAGCAGCAGCGTTGCTCGCAGCTCGACGGAAGCCCCGCGCCGCTCGCCTTGCAACAGCCAGCCGTCTCCATCCCGCACCGGCGTTTGCAACACGCACTCATCTATATATGTAACCCCAAGCGCACACGCCTCCCGCACCAGAAACGCATCCGTATCTGCGCGGAACCAGTGCGTGTCGGCAATGCCATCATGTGGGCTCGCCTCCACCAGCATCCGGTCGCCATCTACGTGGAAGAATGAGAATCCCCGCTTCAACCCGCACCCCAGCTCCGGGTACATCGCTTGCCAGCTTCCCCATTTCGCCAGCGGCTTGATTCTCGGCAAGTCATACCGATTTGCCAGCTCCTCCAGCAGCAAGTTCGACAGCGGCGTCGATGACTCTCCAATCACTACCCGCGGGTGCGTTCCCCTTTCCACCATCACCACCGAGCGCCCCAGCCGCCGCGCCACCATCGCCATCAGTGAGCCTGCGTACCCTGAGCCGATTACCGCGATATCAAACTCCGCGCTCATGCCTCGCATTCCACAAACGGCAGCACGGTTTGCTCCAGGTTCATCGCGCCGAGCCGCGCTACTCTTGCCCCCTTGCAAGCAGCACAGCTTTGCACACCTTCAAGATCCCAAAGATCAGCAAATACCCGCCCCCGTTCTTGCCGCAGGCCATACTCCATCGCGCACTCAAGCTCGGCAAGCGACGGCGGTCGCCACTCGCCCGCTGCTGCAAGCGCTTCCATAACCCCATTACCGGCACGCGCCGGGATTAGCGTCACGGCTGTCGCTCCGCACTCCTGCGCAAAGTCAATGGATCGGCAAGCCCACTCCACTGCTTGCCCTTCAGGCTGAAAAGGCGCGCCCACAATCACAAACGCTCGCAGTGCAATTTTATGCGCAGCCAACCATTCCGCGGCACGCGCATAATCATCCAGTGTCATTCGCTTGTTCAGCTTCTCAAGCGCAGCCGGATGGGCCGTCTCCAGTCCCATGGCTACTTCCAGTTCGCCGGAAACACGATCCCGAAACGCAAGACACCGTGCCCCCACCAGTGCCGGATGGCACTCGACGATCACCCGTTCAAACCCCTGTACCAATTCTGCAATTGCCGTGTAGTCTTCGGGCGGAATGGCACGCGGGTCAAAAAAACTGCCGCTGTTATACAGCTTGATCTGCCGTGCAGCCTCTAGCCGGTCTGACTCCAACTGCTTCAACGCATGTGCAATCTGCTCCGAAATTTGCCCCGGCGCAACTGAGCCGGGCAGCGTATGCCGCCATAAATCACACATCGCGCAGCGCCATGGGCACTCACGGTTTGTCAGAAATACCGTCGCAACATCCCCGACTTCACCGGTGGCAAATCGTTCCTGCTCCAGCAGAAACGCATAAGGCCGCTCTGCCGATACCAATTCCCTTTCCCCGCGCCGCAAGAGAATCCAGGCGTCACGCTCCGCAGGCAAGCCTGGATAGATACTCACTGGTAAAGAGACAGAAAGTGCCGCCGGTAATCCGCCTCGGCAAACGGCAGCCGCCGTCGCATCTCCGGCTCCGGCATTGCCCCATGCTGAAAGCGCCGCTTCTCAAACACCGGCATCTCCACCCCCGTAACTGCCCGCACCCCCCGGCTCACAATCTCTCCCTTGAGCGCGTACAAGCGCGGCACCTCATACTCCGTAAGCGCGATAAACGGAATCGCCTCCGCCACCGCAATGACCCCCGGCCGCGTAAATGGACTGAAGCCCGTAAACCCGCACGATTTCGCGGGCGCATACGTTCGCGTGTATGACCGGCTCAACCCGCCCGAGTACGTCTGCGAGTGCTTGATCTTGCCCACACCCCAGCCTTCCTGGTACAGCATGGGGTTGTTCACCACGCTGCGGATAGTCAACTCCGGGTTCGCCTCAATCGGATAATCTTTCAGGTTTTCGTCCCCACCATCGCCGTCCAGCAGGTAGCGCCAGTCCGGGTACCGCGCCCGGATGCCCCGGCACAGTGCCAGGGCCATGCTCGCCGACTCTACGTCGAGCGCTTTGTAGTCTTCAACCAGGCCGATAGTCTCGTGGGGGTCCAGTGTCGCCGGATCAACTTCGATCACTTCGAGAAACAATCCCAGCCCAAGCGGCTCCAGAAACGCCCGCGCCTGCTGCACATCCGGCCCCTCACCCGTACCCGATAGATCGAGCGAAAACGCCTTCAGCCGCCCCAGGTGCATCTCACGCTGCCGCATCAGGTGGTAGGTGACAAGAAAGACGCTCCCGCTGTCCACGCCGCCTGAGAAGCACACGCCTACCGGTTCGCTCGTCGGCACCCGATCCAGCCACTGCCCAATTTCTGCCGCCATGGCCTCTATATAGGTCCGCCCGATCACGTCGAGATCGCACGGCAGCGTCCCCATCTCCGGCGTAAAAAACCGTGTGTACACCGGGTCCGGGTCCGGGCAGCCGACTAGCTGCAGCTCCGTCACGTAGTGCGCAGGCACCATGCGCGTATAGCTCGGGTGGAACTGCGCCGCCAATCCTTCCCCTTGCAGATACGCGTGTATTGCATCGATGCGTGATGCCACAATCAGCATCGGCCCTTCCCGCCGCTTCGCCAGGAAGTAGCG
Organism: uncultured Acidobacteriaceae bacterium; assembly: GCA_964236655.1. Taxonomy (GTDB): domain Bacteria; phylum Acidobacteriota; class Terriglobia; order Terriglobales; family Acidobacteriaceae; genus EB88. Next base: position 17,598 of record CAXSFX010000039.1, read on the forward strand.
CATCGGGCGGTCTAGCGAACGTGCCATCCGCACTGTTTTGCCCGCTCGCGCCACCAGGGCAAACGATCCCTCAACCCCCAGCATCGCCTCTGCCGGCTGCCCAAGCAGAACCGCTCGCACCTCATCCACCGACAGCCGATACAGCTGGTTCTCCGCAGGGTCCGTCAGGTCAACCACACGCTCTATATATTGGTGCAGGGAATCCAAGGCAGCCTCACTGCGGTGATTTTAATCCTCTGAGAGCCGCCCGCAGGCCGCGCCGTTTTATTCCTATGACAGTGCGGTTCCATTTAGGAACTGTCTCCGGCCGGTTTTCCCAATGTGAATGCCTTATGGCAAATAGAGTTCCATACTCATCGTCCAGCCCCGTAGAATGCAACCCGGAGTAGCTCTATCCATGCGTCCTATTCATCGGCGTTCTGTTCATCGCAAAAGCTTACCTTCTGTTGCCGGGCGCACCCTGTCGCTGGCAATCCTGGGCATTCTCGCCGGCTTGCTATTCAGCCGCCATGGTGTCCAGGCTGCGGAAAGTCCTGCGAATATCCAGGCTGCCGCCCTTCAGAACAACTTCGGCGTTGCCTACATGAACCAACAGCTTCTCGATAAAGCTCTGAGCAAGTTCGAAGATGCCAACCGCACTGACCCCGCTGCTGCCATTCCCGTCGTCAACGAGGGCCTTGCCTACATCTACCTCCGCAAGCTCCCCGAGGCCGAGGAAGCTCTCAAAAAAGCTGTCGCGCTCGACCCCAACAGCGTTCGTGCCTGGTACTCGCTTGGTGTCACCCACTTCAGCAGCGGCGATCAGGAGGCTGCTCTTACCGACTTTCAACACGCCCTCGCACTCGACCCAAAAGACGCTGATATCCACTATTTTCTCGGCACCATCCTGCTAAGCCAGAAGCAGTATGACAATGCTATCCATGAGTTCGAGGCGACCATTTCGACAAGCCCCTTCCACGCTTCCGCGCAGTTTGGCATTGCGCGTGCCTACCAGCGGCAAGGCAAACTTGATGAGTCGCGTGACCACCTGAAACGCTTCCAACAGATCACCGAAGCTAAAATCGGCACCTTGATGAGTGCCACCTATGGCGAGCAGGGCCGCTACGCTACCGTGCAGGACATGCTTTCACTTCCGGCAAGCGCCGGTGCAATGATCCCGGTTACTTTCGCACCTGCTTCACCTGTCCAGCCTGCGAAAACCTCACAGAACAACACCGGTGGCGCGGTATGCATGCTTGACGTGGAAGGCAACGGGACCCGTGACCTTGTCGCCATGGAAGATGACGGTCTTCACGTCTATCGTGTATCGGCAAATAGCTCCATAGAGCCTTTGGAGACTAAAAAAACCGGCCTCGCCGTCTCCGGCCAGGGCGTCTCCTGCGCAGTCGGCGACTTCGACAACGACAACCTGCCCGACCTTGCGGTTGCCACTACTGACCATGTACAGCTCTTCAAGAATCTCGGCAGCGGCAAGTTCATCGATGTCACAGAAAAGGTGGGCGTCAAGACGCTCAACAAGCCTTCCGGCTTAACCTTCGTTGATTTCGACCATGACGGTGACCTTGACCTGTTCATCGCAGGTGCCTCTACGTCGGCTGCACCCAGCGTTCTCTGGCGCAACAACGGCAATTCAACGTTTACCGAATGGACCGAGCCTACCGGCCTCGGCGGGAAAGGGAGCACCATAGGTGCGATCCTTTCCGACATGAACAACGATCGCGCCATCGACCTGCTCACTGCAAACTCCGCAGGCGCGCCCACAATGTACACCAACCAGCGCGAAGGCGCTTTCAAGCAAGCCGCCCTCTATACAGACCCAACGCTCACCCCAGCTCGCGGCCTTACCGTAGCCGACTTCAACAAAGACGGCTTCATGGATGTAGCTCTCGCCCACTCCGGCGCACCCGGCATCTCCCTATGGCGCAACATGGGTGGTGACCACTTTGAGCGCACCCCCATCAATCTGCCCGGCGTGACCGCCGCCTGGGGACTCACCCCCATTGATTTCGACAATGACGGCTGGATCGACCTTGCCGCTATCGTTGAAACTGCGGATGGCACCGGTTTGCGCATCTTTCGTAACCAGGGCGCGCAAGGCTTTGTCGATGTCAGCAACTCGCTCGGCCTCGACAAACTCGACCTCAGCGGCGCGCGATCCCTTGCTGCCGCCGATATGGATCACGATAGCGCACCCGACCTTGTTGTTGGCCGTAATAGCGCTCCACCGATCATCCTGCACAACATAGGCGGCAGCAAAAACCACTCCCTGCGCATCGACCTTACCGGCCTTGCGGATAACAAAAGCGCCATCGGCACCAAGGTTGAGGTGTTCGCAGACGGTAACTGGCAAAAGTTTGAGATTTCAGGGGGCGCAGGTGCGACAGAGGTTCTTGCCGGCCTCGGGCAAAGCGACCGTGCTGATGTCGTGCGTCTCCTGTGGCCCACCGGCGTACCGCAGGATGAGCTTGAAATTGCATCCAGCAAGCCGCTCGCCCTCACCGAACTCGACCGCCGCGGCTCCTCCTGCCCGGTCCTGTTCGCCTGGGATGGCTCCAAATACACCTTCATTTCGGATGTAATCGGTGCCGGTGTTGTCGGCCACTGGATTTCGCCTACTGCCTACAATCAGCCCGACTCAAACGAGTGGACCAAGATTGACGGGAGCCTCCTAAAGGCCCGTAACGGCAACCTGAGCGTCCGCTTCGGCGAGCCGATGGAAGAGATCAACTACGTCGATCAACTCCGCATGGTTGCCGTCGATCATCCCTCCGGCACAGAGGTCTACCCCGACGAGAAGTTCCTGAGCGAGCCGCCTTTCGCCTCCGGGAAACCGGTCGTTGCCTCCTCGGAGGCACATTTACCTGCCGCCGCATGGGACGACCACGGCAACGATGCCCTGCCTACCCTGTCCGCGCGCGACCACCGCTACCTTCGTGACTTCACAAACCTGTCCTATGCCGGTTTTGCCAACCCTCACGCACTTACGCTTGACCTGGGCTCCCTCAACCGCACCAACCCCGTTCGCCTTTTCCTCTCCGGCTACATCGAGTATTTTTCCGCCTCCTCCATGTATGCCGCCTGGCAGGCAGGTCTTACCCCGCACTCCCCCAGCGTTGAAGCCCAGCTGCCGAACGGTGAATGGAAGCCCATTCTCGCCGACATGGGCTTTCCCGCAGGTCTGCCGCGCACCATCGTCGTCGATCTCACGGGTAAGCTCCCCCCCGGGGCTCGCCGCATCCGCATGACGACGAACCTGCAAATCTACTGGGACCAGATTCTGGTAGATAATGCCCCGGTACAAGACAAAACCATCCGGCAAACAGAACTGCCGCTGCACCAGGCCACCCTTGCTTTCCGCGGCTACCCGGAGCAGATCGACGGCAAAACCCCCGGCGATCTTACCTACGACTACCAGAACATCAGTCTGACCGGCCCCTTCGGTTGGCAGCGCGGTGCCTATACCCGCTATGGTGATGTCACGCCGCTGCTCTCCGGTCGTGACAACCACAACGTCATCTTCGGCTCGGGCGAAGATGTTGATGCCGAGTTCGATGAGAGCGCCCTGCCGCCGCTTCCCATGGGCTGGAAGCGCGACTACTTTTTCTACGCCGACGGTTTCGTCAAAGACATGGACTTCTACGAAGCTCTACCCTTTACCGTGGCCGAGCTGCCCTTCCATGAAATGACCAGGTACCCTTACAGCACGCACGAGCACTTTCCCCAGGATGCAGCCGCCGTAGCCTACCGCCTCGATTGGAACGACCGCATGGAAACCGGCAGCCGGACCCAGCGCTACCGGTTCCAGTACAAACACACGCTTTCAGAGCCTATTTTGAATTCGCCGGTGGAACCCGTCATCAGCAAAGCCGGTTCCAGGTAGGGCGCAGACCCTTTTGCACTCGCCTTTGTGCCTGAACGCATCGTATTCGACAAGCCACACCACACCCGCCAGGAGCCTCAATATGCCTCTTTCCCGTCGTGACTTCACCAAGCTGGCCGGTTTGGCCACCGCAGCTTCCCTGGCCCCTCGCGCCTTACGGGCGCAATCAACCGGGGGCAAAAAGATCGGCTACTGCATCGTCGGGCTTGGGCGCATTTCTGTCGACCACTTCATGCCCGGAGTGCTCCAGTCTCAGCATGGGCAGGTCACCGGGCTGGTAAGCGGCACGCCCGAGAAAGCGCAAAAGCTGGCAGCGCAATATAACATTCCGGCCACCTCTGTTTACAGTTATGAGCAATACGACCGCATGCGCGACAACCCGGCCATCGACGCGGTCTACATCGGCCTGCCCAACAGCCAGCACGCTGAGTTCACCATCCGCGCCGCCAAGGCCGGTAAGCATGTGCTATGTGAAAAGCCCATGGCTACCACGGTCGCCGACTCGCGCGCGATGATCGCTGCCTGTGCCGCTGCACACAAAAAGCTGATGATCGCCTATCGTTGCCAGCTGGAGCCGGTCAATCTGAAGGCCATTGAGCTGATCCGTTCCGGCGCGCTCGGCCAGGTGCAGGCAATTGAAAGCGGCCATGGCTTCAACATCTCGGCCGGGGAGTGGCGGCTCGACAAGAAACTCGCAGGCGGCGGCCCACTGATGGATGTGGGTATCTACTCGCTCAATGCTGCGCGCTACCTGACCGGAGAGGAGCCGCAAGTGCTCTCGGCCTACAGCTCGGTCATCGACAAGGACGGGCGCTTCAACGAGGTTGAGGAAAATGTAGGCTGGTCCATGCGCTTCCCCTCGGGCATCGTTGCCAGCTGCGCCACCACATACGGTGCAGAAATGGATGGGTTCTACCGAGTCCATGGATCGAAGGGCATGATTGATTTGTCGCCCGCCTTCTCGTACGGAGGCATCCACATGACCGGCTTCACTATCGGGACAGATGGCAAGCACCAGCCGATCGACATGCCGGAGCCGATTCATGACCCGCAACAGTTCACCCTACAAGCAGATTATTTTGCCGACTGCATCACAAATGACAAGCCGGTGAAGATGAGCGGCGAAGAAGGGCTGCGCGACATGGAGCTGATGATGCAGATCTACCGCAGCGCCGGGGTGCAGACAGCCTGAAACTGATAACTGACGCTCTCCAGATAGAGTTTGTGAAAAGCCCAGGCGTCTTAATAAGTATTTAGAGGAAAAAACAATGACAAGGATTGCAGGATTGTTCCTCGCCTTAGCACTTGGTTCCAGTGTAGCCATGGCGCAGCACGACAACGGCGGGAATCATGGTGGTGGCGATCATGGAGGCGGTGGCGGTGATCACGGCGGCGGTGACCATGATGGTGGCCACGTAGGCGGCGGTTACATTCCTCAGCATGGTCCTGAAGATCGTGGCGGTCAGGGCGATCGTGGCGGTCAAAATAGGCAAGGCGACGATCGCCGCTACAACGACTTCCAGGGCCATCCTGACGCACCGCATGTCCACGACAACGGTCAATGGGTCGGCCATAATGGCGGCGATGCTCACTACCACCTGGATCATCCTTTTGATCGCGGGCGGTTTCCCGGTAATTTCGGTCCCAGCTACGTCTACCGCCTCGGCGGCGGCGGTCCAAACCGATTCTTCTTCAACGGCTTCTATTTCGGCGTAGCTCCCTATGACCTGGGCTATGTCAATAACTGGCAGTGGGGCTCGGATGACGTCACACTATATGACGATCCACAAGACCCAGGCTGGTACCTTGCTTATAACCCGCGTCTCGGCACTTATGCGCATGTGCGATATTTCGGTCGCTAGCCGCTATGGTTACTTAGTTGAGCTGAAGGTTTGGGCGGGGTAATACGTCAAGGTCCAGCAGCTCAATCTCCGGGGTGAGCTGGCCATCTTTCAAGGGTTCCTGTCGCAGCAGGGCCGTGCTCAGATACTTCTTATTGTCATCTGGAAACACAGTTGCGACTACTGCACCGGCACCCAGGCGAGTGCCGGCCATCACAGCCGCCAGAAAGTTGCAGCCGGAAGAGATTCCCAACCCTAACCCCAGGGTGGATGCCAGTTTGC
>CAXSFX010000040.1:0-23287 GCA_964236655.1 uncultured Acidobacteriaceae bacterium
GCCGGTATGGGCGTTGCCGTCGGCGATTTTAACCGCGACGGCCTGCTCGATATTGTAAAGACCAACTTCGCAGGAGATACAGATTCGCTGTACCAGAACCTGGGCGACGGCAGCTTTGAAGACCGCACCTACACCTCCGGAATCGGGGTCAACACCCGCTATCTTGGGTGGGGCGTCGGGTTTGTGGATCTGGACAATGACGGCTGGCTCGACATCCTGATTTCAAACGGACATGTGTACCCGGAGGTAGATGGCGCGCACCTGGATTCGCCCTACGCGGAGCACAAGTATGTGTATCGCAACATGCGCAATGGACAGTTCAGCGAGGTAACTGCCGAAGCAGGAAGCGGCATGACGGCACCGGTAGCGGCACGAGGGTGCGCATTCGGCGACTACGACAATGACGGTGACATGGATGTGGTGGTCAATTGCGTCAACTCGCTGCCGCAGCTCCTGCGATGCGACGCGACCGTTGCGCGAAACTGGATCAAGATTCGCACGGTAGGCACAAAGAGCAATCGGACCGGCATCGGCACGCGCATCACCGTAACCGCGCAGACCGCGACCCAAGCCGCTTCCGGAGTGGGCAAGCAGCCGCTACGGCAGGTCGAGGAGGTACGCAGCGGCGGCAGCTATTACTCGCAGAACGATCTACGCATCCACTTCGGACTCGACGGGGCAACCAAGGTGGATCAGGTAGAGCTGCACTGGCCTTCGGGAACAAAAGATGTGCTCAAGGATTTAGCCGTGAACCGGCTGTATGTCATTGAAGAAGGCGGCAAGGTGCTCAAAATAGTGGCAATGGGCAAGCAAGTGGAAGCCTCAAAAGCAAGGCCGGTTGTTTGACAGTTACATCAATATTTTACTGAAAAAGCTTGGCTTTCACTGATGCATAAATAGAGATGACCTATTCGTTCCAATACTGTGAATGATATATTTTGCTGCGTGATCCCGGAGGCTTTTTTGGTATACCTAAGTTCCCTTTCAAAACGTTTCTGCCGTACCGGCCTCCTTGCCTTAACGTGCAGTGCCGCGCTCTTCAGCTTGTCAGCGATTGCGGCTTCCCCTGCAACCACGCAGGCCGCCGGTGCCGACACCTGGTGGAAGCACGCAGTGATCTATGAGATTTATCCTCGCTCCTACCAGGATTCGAACGGCGACGGGATCGGCGACCTGAACGGTATTGCCCAGCGACTTCCCTATCTTCAGAACCTCGGCATCGACGCCATCTGGATCGCCCCGATGTACCCCTCGCCGCAGGTGGATTTCGGTTATGACATCTCGAACTACGAAGCGGTGGACCCGCAGTACGGCACCCTAGACGACATGACGCGCCTCATCGCCGAAGCGAAGCAGCACAACATCCGCGTCTGCCTCGATATGGTGTTGAACCACACTTCCGACAAGCATCAATGGTTCATCGACTCGGCCGGCTCCCGCACCAACCCGAAGCACAACTGGTATGTCTGGAATGACGGCATTCCGGCGAACTCTCCCGGTGTAACCGCCTACCAGAAGCGCTTTGCGCACGACGGCCGCGTGCCGCCGAACAACTGGATTTCAGGCTTCGGCGGCTCGGCCTGGGAGTGGGTGCCTGCCGTGCACCAGTTTTACTACCACAAGTTTTACAAGCAGCAGCCGGACTTGAACTGGCGCAACCCGGAGGTTGAAAAAGCTACGTTTGCCGCCATGCGTTTCTGGCTGGACCGTGGAGTTGCCGGATTTCGACTCGACGCTATCCCGACGTTGTTTGAGGACACTCAGTTGCGGAACGAGCCCGAGGACGGCGGCATCAACGCGCAAGGCGATCCGAACCGCAAGACCATCTACACCGATAATCTTCCCGAAGTTCACGATGTGATGCGGCGCATGCGGGCCATGGTGGCAAGCTACCCCGGCGACCGCGTCCTGATCGGCGAGACCTACCTGCCCGATACTGCCGAGCTGAACAAGTGGTACGGCGGCGCAGCCAAAGATGAGCTCAACCTGCCGATGGATATGCTGGTCGGCTTTCATGGCGACCATGACAAGCTTGACGTCGCAAAGTTCCGCGCCCACATCGACGAGGCCGAAACGCAGCTTAACGGCTCGCAGCCGCTATTCGTCTTTGACAATCATGATAATGTCCGCTCCATCGACCGCTACGGCGACGGCAAGCACAACCAGCAGATTTCAAAGCTGCTGGCCTCAGTCCTGCTGACTACCCGTGCCACGGCGCTGATGTACCAGGGTGAAGAGATCGGCCAACCCACCACCACGCCCACCCGCAAGGAAGATGTCAAGGACCCGATCGGCATTACCGGCTGGCCCAAGGAAAAAGGCCGTGACGGCGAGCGCACGCCCATGCAGTGGACCCCCCGGCCGCAGGCGGGTTTTTCAACTGATCCCAAGACCTGGCTGCCCATCCCGGCGAGCTATAAAACGATCAATGTTCAGACTGAGCTCAAGGAGCCTGATTCGCAGCTTGAGTGGTACAGCCGCCTCATCGCGCTGCGCAGGGACAACCCGGCCATGCACAGCGGTACGCTACACATGCTTGACACTGCGAACGCCAACGTTCTCTCCTATGTCCGCTCCACCGGCGCGGGACAGCCTGCGGTTGTTGTGGCTCTCAACTTTACGGCGGCACCGCAAACCATCTCGCTTGATCTTTCAGGCTCCGGCGTAGCGGGCAAGCAGGTCAGAACACTCATCACTGACCAGCCCTCTCTCCGGTCAACTTCCAGCTTGCAAAACGTAACGCTGCCTCCCTTTGCAAGCTGGGTCGCATCGGTCCGGTAGATCGTTTCAGCATGCGTTTGTGCTCCATTCTCGTGGCTCCGTCCATGGCAATCTTTTTGGGCGGAGTCATGGCGGCGCAGCAACCCGCACCGAAGACGCTGGCCGCGGCTGGAGCGGCCATGCAGGCGGGTCTTGCGGCGGCAAACCGAAACGATCTCGCGGAGGCTCGCCGCGACTTTACCCAGGCTGTGAGGCTTGCTCCGCAGGTTTCTGCTTCGCATGCCGCGCTCGGTGCCATCCTGCTGGCGCAGGGTGATCTATCCCCCGCCGCCCGCGAGCTGGAACGCGCTCACACGCTTGCGCCCGCAGACCCGGCTGTCACCCTTAACCTGGCTCGCACAGAGAGCCTGCTCGGTCACTTTCCACAGGCTCGCAAGCTCTTCGACCTGAGCTTGTCCGCCGCTTCGCCGCCTGCTCTCTCGGACGACGAAGCGATTGCGTATGCCACTGCTCTGAACGCAACCGGCAGCACAGGCAAGGCTGAAACCGTTATCGTGGCTGCGCTCGTCCGCAACCCGGATTCAGCGCCGCTTGAAGATGCACACGGCACGCTACTGGCGGCCTCCGTCGGCGGCCCCGGCAGCATGGAACACATGGAACATATGGAGCAGGCGCGCGCCGACTTTGCCCGTGCCGCCGTGCTTGACCCTGCCCTGCCGCAGCCCCTGTTCCACCTTGGCGTCGCCTTGCTGGCACTCGGCAGGCCCGCGGAGGCGATACCGCCGCTACAGCAGGCAGCCGGGGCCATGCCGACGAGCTTTGCCGTGCATCTACAGCTTGGACGTGCGCTCTCTGCCCTGCATCGGGACGCAGACGCACTAGCCGAGCTGCACCGCGCTCAACAATTACAGCCCTCGCCGATACCCCCCGAAGATGCATTTGCGCTCGCGGTCGCGCTCCAGGCAAGCGGTGACTCGCCCAGCTCGCTGCCCTTGTTTGCACTCGCCTTGGCAGCCTCACCGGCGCTGCCCGGCAATGAGGTCTATATCAATAGCGCAGTAGCCCATGTGCAGACAGGTGATGCCGTGGGAGCGCTCCCGCTGTATGCCCGGGCGCTGCAAGCAGGGCCGGACTCGCCCACGCTGCGCGAGGATTATGGAGTCGCATACCTGCAACAGTCCGATCTCGATCACGCCATTGTGCAGTTCCGGGCCGGGCTGGCGCTTGACCCCGTAAGCGCGCACCTGCACTACGATCTCGGGCTTGCGTTCAAGTTGAAGGACGATCTCCCGAACGCGATCCCGGAGCTGCAGCGGGCCGCTGAGCTTGACCCGACGCTGCCCGACCCTGCCTATACCCTGGGTATCCTCTACACGCAGCAGGGCCGCCCGGCAGAAGCTGCGGAGCAGCTTCGTCGAGCTACCGCGCTGCAACCGGGCAACGGCGAGGCCTGGGCGGCACTGGCCGGTGTTCTGAAAGATGCAGAGCTGCCGGGTGCCTCTGAAGCCCTCAAGCAAGCCATCGCGCTTGAGCCCGAACAGCCGAGCCTGCACATTCAACTGGCGGCGATACTGCAACACGCCGGGGACACGGCTGGGGCGGCTAGTGAGAGAAGAACTGCCGCCGACCTGAGCCGTGCCGCGGGTAGTCGCCAGCGGGCTGCCTTTGCCCTGAACAGCGGACGCGCCTTGCTGGCCGAGGGCAAACTACCGGAAGCAGTGGAGCAGTTGACGGTTGCCACACAAGCCGACCCGCAGCTGCCCGAAGCACACAAGCTGCTGGCTGACGCACTTGCCCGGCAGGGTAAAACGGCAGACGCAGCCTTGGAGAGGCAGCATGCGGAGGCTCTGCCTAGCCAGTAAATGGCTCCGGATGGCCGGGTTTCACTCTTCTATCGCACAATTTGCGACTCTGCCTTCGACGGTTTGGCGGCTACCTGTTTCGGCGTCGGCAGGTCCGATACGTCCCATCCACCACCCAATGCCTGCACCAGCTGCACGGCTGATGTCATCTCCTGAATTTGCGTGGTGTACAAAGTCTGTTCATCGGTAAGTAGCGTGTTTTGAGCCGTAATGACGTTCAGGTAGGGGTCGAGCCCGGTGCGATAGCGATCAATAGCCAGGTTCACGTAAGCCTGTGCGGAATCGGTAGCCTGCCGCTGCTTTGCGATTTGCTCGGAGTAGATGCGGGTGTCCGACAGGTAATCCTCTACCTGCTGAAACGCGGTCAGCACCGTTTGCTGGTAGGCGGCGACATCGGCGTTGTAGGTTGCGATGTACTGATGCACCGTTGCCTGCCGAAGCCCTGCGTCGTAGATCGTCTCGTTGAAGGTAGGGCCGACAGACCAGAACCGGCTGGAGTAGTTGAAGATTTGTGTAAACGCCGAGCTCTCAAAACCTCCATCGGCAGTCAGCGTCAGCGAAGGGTAGTAGGCTGCTTCTTCAATGCCGATCTGCGCGTTGTCGGCAGCCATGGTGCGCTCGGCTGCCGCCACATCGGGGCGCCGCTGGAGCAGCTGTGAAGGGATTCCAACAGGAAACGGCGGCGGTGCCATGGTGATGCCGCGCACCGGCAGGTGGAAATCAGGAGCAGGCTTGCCGATAAGCGTGGCAATGGCATGCTCGTAGGTAGCACGGGGCGCAGCCACTGCAATCGCCTGGGCTTCAGCGGTTTGCAGGGTGGTTTGGGCCTGGACGACTAGAATCTGGTCACCGATGCCGGTTTCATACTGCGCCTGTGCCAGCTTCAGCGAGTCGCGGTCGGCTGCCACCAGCTGCGTCAACACGGCTTGCAGAGCGTCTTCGCCACGCAATTCAAAAAAAGCTTCAGCCAGGGCAGCCTGCTCGGTAAGGCGCTGGTTCTCAAGATCGGCTGCGCTCACCTGCGCCAGGTATTCGTTTTGGCGAATGGTGTTGCGGATGCGTCCCCACAGGTCAGGCTGCCAGCTGAGATCAAGCGGCGCGGACCACAGCGTACTGAGCTGCCCGTTGTTGGTCAGCACCTGCGGACCACCTGTGCCAGTGGTACCTGTACCGGTGCCGACACCGCTTCCCCCGTTGGTGGTGGTGGCATTGTGCAGATTCGCAGAGGACAGCGACCGCCGGAACGCAGGTCCGATAGACGCAGTCGGGTACAGTTGCGAACGTGCCTCGCGGATGAGCGCCCGCGATACCAGGAACTGCTCAAACGAGCGCCGGATGGTTTGATTGTTCAGCTCTACTTGCTCTTCGAGCGAGTTCAGCTCCGGGTCTTTGAAAATCTCCCACCATTTGCCCCGCAGCAGCGCGTCGCTTGGCGCGGCAGGCTTCCAGGTACTGGCATCATCGGCGACCCCGGCAGCATTTTGTGCAGAGGCACTTGGGTAGCTGGTGACCGCAGGCGCGATAGCAGCCTGTGGCCGGTATTTTGGCCCGACATTGCAGCCGGCAAGAGCCGTAGCCGCCAGCACCAGCGCCAGGCTTCGTTGAGTGTTCCTTTGTTGAGTGTTTTGGGAAGTCATGAGTGCGCACGCTCCGCTTGCGCAGGCCGGTGGAACACATCGTGACGGCCTTTACCCTGCGACCGTACCCGTAACCGGTCCAGGTACAGGTAGATGACGGGCGTGGTGTAGAGCGTAAGCAGCTGCGAAACCAGCAACCCGCCCACGATGGAAATGCCGAGCGGCCTACGCAGCTCGGAGCCTGTGCCCGTGCCGAAAGCCAGCGGCAAGGCACCGAACAGGGCGGCCATGGTCGTCATCATGATGGGGCGAAAGCGCAGCATGCAGGCTTCAAAAATTGCGTCTGAGGTGGACATGCCGTGGTCGCGTTCAGCCACAATCGCAAAATCGATCATCATGATCGCGTTCTTCTTCACAATGCCGATAAGCAGCACGATGCCGATAATAGCGATAACGCTCAGGTCTGTGTTGGTAAGTTCAAGCGCAAGCAGCGCGCCGACACTGGCTGAAGGCAGCGTGGAAATGATGGTAATGGGATGGACCAGATTTTCATACAGAATGCCCAGCACCAGGTAGACCGCGAGCAGCGCGGTGAGGATCAGCACCGGCTCGGTCTTGAGCGAGTCCTGAAACGCCTGCAAGGTGCCGGAGGAGGAGCCGCGCACGGTAGCGGGCACACCCAGGTTGTTCTGCATTTCCTGAACGGCAGCCGTCGCGTCAGAAAGTGCGACGCCGGGCGCGAGATTGAACGAGACCGTGGTTGAGGGAAACAACCCGGTGTGGTTGAGCGTGAGCGGGGTGGGATTGATGTGCGTTTTTGAAAACGAATTGAGCGGTACCGGGCCATGGTTGCCGGGGGTTCGCAGGTACAGCGTAGCCAGGCCTTGCGGCGACTGCCAGTACTGCGGAGCAACCTCCAGCACCACATAATACTGGTTCAGTTGTGTGCGGATGACCGACACTTCCTGCTGGCCGAACGCCGAGTAGAGCCCGGCATCGATAGCCTGCGGCGTCAGGCCCAGCCGAGCCGCTGTCTCACGGTCATAGTCCACAAAGGCAGAAAGTCCACCCTGCTCGGCGTCCGAGTTGACGTCGGCAAGCTGGGGCAGCTTCTTCATGTTGGCGTACAGGATAGGCGACCAGTGATTGAGCTGTGCGAGAGTGTCAGCGACAATTGTGTACTGGTACAGCGCAAAGCCGCCGCGACCGCCGACACGAATATCCTGGTTAGGCTGAAGGTAAACCGAAGCAAGAGGCAAACGCTCAAACTTCGGCCGCAGGCGAGCAATAACCTGGTTTGCACTGATGTCACGCTGACCCGGCTCCTTGCCGAGCGGCTTTAGGGCCATGTACACAAATCCGCCGTTGCTGGAGCCGCCGCCCCCGGTAAAGGCAATGACGTTTGCCACTGCCGGATCGGCCTTCACGATCTTCACAATCCTCTGAACGGAGTTGTTCATCAGCGGGAAGGAAGCGTCATAGGGACCCTGGAGCCCGCCCGAGATTGAGCCTGTATCCTGCTCCGGAAAAAAGCCCTTGGGAACGCGAATGAACAGCAGGACGTTGAGCGCAAGCGTGAGTAGGAGAACCACGATGGTGATGGCCGGATTGTCAAGCACCCAGGTGAGTGACACGCGGTACGCCTTCAAGACAAAATCAAAGCCGGCCTCGCTCGCCCGGTACAGAAAGTTGTGCTTCTCCTCTTTCGGATGGTGTTTCAGCAGGTAGGCACACATGGTGGGCGTGGTGGTAAGCGAAACAATCATCGAAACCACGATGGCCGTTGAGAGGGTGACGGCGAACTCGCGGAAAAGCCGGCCCACGATACCGCCCATCAGCAGGATGGGAATAAAAACGGCGATGAGCGATATGGAGATCGTAAGCACCGTGTAGCCGATTTCGCTTGCGCCTTTGAGCGCGGCATCGCGCGGCGGAAAGCCCATTTCGATATAGCGCGAGATATTTTCCATCACCACGATGGCATCGTCCACGACGAAGCCGGTGGCGATGGTAAGCGCCATCAGGGACAGGTTATCGAGTGAGTAGCCGAACAGGTACATGACCGCGAAAGTGCCGATGAGCGAAACCGGTACGGCGACGGCGGGGATCAGCGTGGCACGCGGGTTGCGCAGAAAAACAAAGACCACACCGATGACCAGGGCAATGGAGAACAGCAGCGTCGATTCAACATTGTCCACCGAGGCGCGGATGGTGGTAGTGCGATCAAGCACGATGGTAGCGTTGATACCCTGCGGGATGGAAGCAAGCAAACTGGGCAGCGCATCGCGGATGCGTTGGTTGGTTTCGATGATGTTGGCGCCCGGCTGGCGTGTGATGATGACGGGGATCGAAGCCGCGCCGTTGAGGTAGCCTGAAGCGCGCAGGTTTTGCGTTGCATCCTGCACATCGGCGACGTCTTGCAGGCGCACAGCGGCACCGTTGTGATAGCCCACAATGAGCGGCCGGTATTGCTCGGCGCGGGAGATTTGCCCATTGGTGACAATGTCCACCTTGGTATCACCATCCTGCAGCTGCCCGCGCGCCACGTCAGTATTTTGCGCGGAAAGCGTTGCCTGGATGTTGGGCAGGGTGAGCCCATACTGCTCAAGCTGCATGGGGTTGGCTTCCACGCGCACCGAGGGCAGCGCGCCGCCGCCCACATTCACCAGTCCGACACCCCCCAATTGCGACAGCCGCTGTTGCAGAATCGTCGAGGCGAGATCGTAGAGTTTGGAGCGGTCATATTTCTTCGACGTGAGCGCAAGGATCATGATCGGCGCGTCTGCCGGGTTCACCTTGCGGTAGGTCGGGTTACCGGGCAGGTTCGCAGGCAGGTAGGTGCGCGAGGCGTTGATGGCTGCCTCTACATCGCGCGCAGCACCGTCAATGTCGCGGTTCAGGTCGAACTGCAGTGTAATGTTCGTCGAGCTGAGCGAGCTCGACGAGGTCATCTCCGTAATTGCGGCGATATGCGAGAACTGCCGCTCCAGCGGGGTTGCGATGGAGGACGCCATGATCTCGGCGCTCGCCCCCGGCAGCGAGGCCTGCACGTTGATTGTCGGAAAGTCCACTTGCGGCAACGGGGCCACCGGCAGTACAAAGTAACCCACCGCCCCGGCGATGGCAATGGCAACCGTAAGCAGTGTGGTTGCGACCGGGCGATCAATAAAAGGCTGTGACAGGCTCATGCGCGACCCGCCATCTGCGGTGCAGGCGATGTCACCTGCGGCTCATTCCCGGTAGACGGGTGGGAGGGCTTGGTGCGGAATCGCTGGGCCAGGTTGTCGAAGAAGATGTAGATCACCGGCGTTGTGTAGAGGGTGAGCGCCTGCGACACCAGGAGGCCGCCCACCATGACGATGCCGAGCGGGCGACGCAGTTCCGAGCCGATACCGCTGCCGAACGCCAGCGGCAGCGCGCCCAGCAGCGCCGCCATGGTGGTCATCATGATGGGGCGGAAGCGCAGCAGGCTTGCTTCGTAAATTGCCTCGGTCGAGCTCTTGCCATGGACGCGCTCTGCCTCAAGCGCGAAATCGACAATCATGATGCCGTTCTTCTTCACAATGCCGATAAGCAGGATAATGCCGATAATCGCAACCACCGACAGCGACTGCCCAAAGAGCATGAGCGATAGAAGCGCGCCTACGCCGGCTGAAGGCAGCGTAGACAGGATCGTGATGGGGTGAATGAAGCTCTCATACAAGATGCCGAGCACGATGTAGACCACAACAATTGCGGCCAGGATTAGCAAGCCCTCATTGGCAAGCGAGTTTCGAAATGAAGCTGCGGTACCCTGAAAATCCGCTTGCAAACTGGCTGGAAAGTGCATCTGCTGCACCAGCTTGTCAACCTCGGTAATGGCATCGCCAAGCGCAGCCTTTGGACCCAGGTTGAACGACACGGTCACTGCCGGGAACTGTCCCTGGTGCTCGATAGATAGCCGCTCATTGGTGCGCGACATGGTGGCAAACGCGCTCAGCGGAATTTGTTTTTGGGAGGCTGCCGATGTAGCTGTGTTTGCAACCGTTGTGGCGGCAGTGGTTCCGGAGCCGTTGGTTGAAAGAGCATTTGCCGGCGCGGTCAGTACCCCGGCCGTCGGCGTGTACAGGACGGAGGTTGTGGTCGCGGCTGAGCCTGCGGACGCGGAGCTTGCGGTTGAGAAAGATTGTGCCGCAGAGTCGCCGCTGGTACCGGCGGAAGCATTGGCCTGCAGGTAAATATCATTCAGTTTGTTCGGGTTGCGCTGGAACTCCGGCTGCGTCTCCAGGATGACGTGGTACTGGTTGAGCTGCGTATACAAGGTTGAAATCTGGCGCTGGCCGAAGGCGTCGTAGAGCGTGTTATCAACCGTGGTGGGTGCGATTCCCAGCCGCGAAGCCGTAACGCGGTCAATGCGGATCATCGCGGCCAGGCCGCCGGTCTGCTGATCGGTCGCCACATCTTCAAGGTCCGGCATCCCCTTCAGCTTGTCGACGAAGCGGCTGGTCCATAAGTCCAGCTCGGTCTGGCTCGGGTCTTCCAGCGTGAACTGGTACTGCGTGCGCGTGGCACGGTCATCTACTGAAATGTTCTGCACCGGCTGCATGAACAGCTGCATGCCGTCAACCTGCGTCAAGTTGCCCTGCAAGCGCCGGATCACGTCGGCTGCGCTGCGGTCACGTTGCGACAGCGGCTTCAGGTTGATGGAGAAACGTCCACTGTTCAGCGTGGTATTGGTGCCGTCGGCACCGATGAAGGAGCTCAGGCTTTCAACCGCCGGATCGGCCAGGATGACGCGCGCCATTTCCTGCTGCTTTTCTGCCATGGCCTGAAACGAAATCGTTTCTGACGCTTGCGAAATGCCCTGGATCACACCCGTATCCTGCACCGGGAAAAAGCCCTTGGGAATGACAAGGTATAGAAAGATCGTGAGACCGAGCGTGGCCGCCGCCACCAGGAGTGTAACCACTTGGAAGCGCAGCGCCACGCGCAGGGTACGTCCGTAGAACGCGATCATGTTTTCAAATACGCGCTCTGACCAGCGATACAAGCGGCCCTGTTGCGCCTTTGGATTGTGGCGCAGGATGCGCGCGCACATCATCGGCGTAAGTGTGAGCGAGACGATAGCAGAGATGATAATCGTCACCGCGAGGGTGACAGCAAACTCGCGGAAGAGCCTGCCTACAACATCGCCCATGAACAATAACGGAATGAGCACCGCGATAAGCGAGATGGTGAGCGAGAGAATGGTAAAACCGATCTGCCCTGCGCCCTTGAGCGCCGCCTGCATCGGCGTTTCGCCTTCTTCAAGGTAGCGCGAAATGTTCTCAATCATCACAATCGCGTCATCGACCACGAAGCCGGTCGAGATGGTCAATGCCATCAGCGAAAGGTTATCGAGTGAGTAGCCCAGCGCGTACATTGCGCCGAACGTGCCGACCAGCGACAGCGGCACCGCGACGCTGGGGATGATGGTAGCCGCAATCGAGCGCAGGAACAGAAAAATGACCAGCACCACCAGCGCGATGGTGAGCATCAGTTCGAACTCGACATCATCGACCGAAGCCTGGATGCTGGTTGTCAAGTCAGTAAGCGTGGTTACCTTGAGACCGGCAGGCAGTGTGGCCTGAAGCTGGGGCAGCAGCGCCTTGATACTTTTAACGACTGCTATAGTGTTTGCGCCGGGCTGGCGCTGCACATTCAAAATTACGGCAGGCGTCGTGTTCATCCACGCGGCCTGGCTTGCGTTTTCCACTCCATTTACAACATCGGCGACGTTGCGCAGAAACACCGGCGAACCGTTGCGATACGCGAGCACCACACCCTTGTAGTCATCGCTGGTATTCAGCTGGTCATTGGCGTCGATCTGCCAATCCTGGCGCGGTCCATCAAAGGAGCCCTTGGCAGAGTTGACGCTGGTCTGGGTTAGGGCGGTCCGCACATCCTCAAGGTTCATGCCGTACGAAGCCAGCTGCGTCGGGTTGACCTGGATGCGAACCGCCGGCTTTTGCCCGCCGGAAATTGAAACCAGGCCCACACCGGTAAGCTGCGATACTTTTGGGGCCAGTCGCGTGTCGATCAGGTCTTCCACCTGCGACAGCGGGATGGTTTTCGACGTAATCGCCATCGTCAACACGGGAGCATCGGCCGGGTTGGTTTTGGAGTAGGTAGGCGGCACCGGCAAGTCTGACGGCAGCAGGCTTTGCGAGGCGTTGATGGCCGACTGCACCTCCTGCTCGGCAATGTCGATGTCAAGCGTGAGCGCAAACTGCAGCACGACCACGGAGACGCCGCCCGATGAAGTCGAGGTCATCTGGCTCAGGCCTTGCAGCTGCCCAAACTGCCGCTCCAGCGGAGCGGTCACAGTGGTTGACATCACATCAGGCGCGGCACCGGGGTAGAACGTCAGCACCTGGATCGTGGGGTAGTCCACCTGCGGCAGCGCAGACACCGGTAACTGCGTGTAGCCCACTGCCCCAACCAGCAAAATTGCGATCATCAACAGAGAAGTCGCAACCGGCCGCAAGATGAACGGGCTGGAGATGCTCATGGCGTGTTGCTCTCCGAGTCATCCGTTGCGGCAACTTTTTGCTGAATGACGCGCACCTTGCTCTTGTCCTGCAGCTTTTCAAAGGAGCTGTTCGCCACCATGGCACCGGCCGGGATGCCGCTTACGGCTGAGCTTGCAGCGTCACTGGCAACGATCTGGACAGGTGTGATCGTCGCAGCACCGTTTTGAAGCAGGTACACAAAGGTCTGCGTTCCATTGCGCTGGATGGCCGAGCTTGGCAGCAGCACCTGATTTTTCAGTACGTTCACCAGCAGCTCTGTGTTCACAAACTGGTTGGCAAACAGCGCCAGGTTGGCATTGCTGAACACTGCTCGCAGCTTGAGTGTGCCCGTGGTGGTGTCAATCTGGTTATCTGTCGTTTGGAGGCGACCTTCAGCCAATGTGTGCTGCTGCAACCGATCCAGCGCGGTGACCTTGAGGGTACGCTGCCGCATGGCTGCCTGCACCGTCGGGAGGCTATCCTCCGGGATGGTAAATACCACGGTGATCGGCTGTACCTGGGTCACAACCACCAATGCATTTGTACTGTTGGCCTGCACCACGTTGCCGGGGTCTACCAGGCGCAGGCCTACGCGCCCGGTGATGGGAGAAACGATATGGCAGAAGCCTACATTGATCTGGTCGGCTTCAACGGCCCCCTCATCGGAGCGCACCAGCCCCGTATCCTGGTCCACCAGTTTTGCCTGGTCATCCAGCTGCTGCTTGGCAATCGCATTGCGCGCCCAGGCTGCCTGGTAGCGGTCCAGGTCGAGCTTGGCCTGCGCCAGCACGCCCTGGTCACGCATCAGGGTACCTTTGGCCGTATCAAGGGTAGCCTGGTACGGCATGGGGTTGATGTCGATCAACGGCGCACCCTTGCGGACTGTCTGCCCCTCGCGGTAGTTCACGGCGATGATCTGTCCGGTCACCTGGCTGGTGATGGACGCTGTAAAATTCGGCGTCACCGTGCCGATGGCGAGCAGCTTGATCGCCATGTCACCGCTGTGCGTTGTTACCGCGTTCAGCGTTACCGGGCCATTGTTCCTGTGCCGGCTTTGTGCCGCCCCGCCGCCCGCGGGCTTGTGCCGAAGGATGAGCACAAAAGCAAGCGCGAAGATAAGCAGCAGAACAATCCAAACCCAGCGATGGCGCTTGCGCGGCTGCACAGCAGCATCGGGCTGCACAGGTCGTTGGTCGGCCGCATCGGCGGTAGGGGTTAGTAGCGGTGCCGCAGGGGGTTGCTGTTCCATCGGTGTTGTTCGTGCCTCATTCGAAGCTGTGCACCCGGCGGCTGCATGCCCACGCATGCTGAAGGCAGGTCGCATTGAGTGGTTTGGTGCATTCTCCAAGCCTGCTTCGGGTGCCTCAATCCTAACCTAGTCCCCTAAACCAGGAGCACATGTATCAAACACCATGTGTACGAGCAGCCCCCGGTTTTGGTTGCAACATCGCAACATTCGACCGTGACTCACAAACTATCGCGCCCAGGTTCCATCGAAACCTGCCCCGGAGGCAACCTCAAACCTTGCGACCCGCTCCCAATCAACATGTCAGCATACACAGTGTCAGCGCCCCTCTTTCTTACTACCGTCCCCGGGATTGATCCCGGCCCGCTCGACCCCGGTCCACTTCCAGGCGGCGAGCCGGATTTTGATCCTGAGCCGGACTTCGACCCTGAACCGGATTCAGACCCTATCAGCCCTGGCATAGGTTCTCCCGGCATTGATCCCGGCTACCCGATTCCCAGCGTTCCCGGTGGACCATTACCCGTCTTCAACTAAGCAGGAAATTTTAACGGCAGCCCGGCAATTGTTACAATCCTGTTAAGACCAAAGCTGGATAACAGCTTTGACTGACAAGGATTGACAGTTTGATGAATATTTATATGCTGCGCCACGGCAGCGCCGGTACTCGTCGCTCGAACCCGGACGTGGATAAAAAGCGCCCTCTCGATAAAGAGGGTAAGGGCCAATGCCTTCTCATTGGGAGCTATCTTAATGCTTTGAAGGTCCAGTTTGACCTTGTAGCGTCAAGCCCTTTGAAGCGCGCTTTGCAAACTGCTTCCCTGGTAGGTACCGAAGTAGGTTATGACAACAGGATTCAGGTGGCTGATGGGCTCTCCCCGGATGCCACCTTGTCTGGCTTTCAAAGTTTTGTACAGGAATTGCAGGGGCATGAAAATGTCCTGCTGGTAGGTCACAGCCCCAATCTGCCGCAGTTTTTAGGCTCGCTCATCATGAACGGCAGCGCCACCCCCGGCCGCGCCTCCATCCGCATGCGCAAGGGTGCCATAGCACGCATTGACCTGACTCGGCGGCCCGGCCTGCTGCACTGGCTGGTGGACCCACATATCCTGAAAGGCGTATATGGAAATGCGACCCGGCCGGTGCGTCGCCGTGCCATCGGCAAGACGTAATCGCGCCTGAACGATCTGTGTCACCGGCAGATGCTATTCTGCGTCTTGTTTTAAGCGGTGCCGCTGCTACCTAGCCGCGAATAAAGAGCCGGAACAAGATCAGGACGGATGACTTGCCAACGCACATTGCCGATGCATCGCATTCCCTTCCTCCCAACCCCTCCACTCCCTTGATAGTGGAAACTTCAGGTCTGCTGCAGTCTCCCCTACGGACCTGGATGCTGTTGCTTTCACTGTTTTTCGCTATTCACTTTGCCGCGCTTTTCTCCCCTTCCCTGCTTGACGATGCGGATGGAACCCATGCCAATGCCGCACAGGCTATGGCGATGTCGGGCGATTGGGTCACGCTGAAGGTAGACGGGGTACGCTACCTTGAGAAGCCGCCCCTGCCGTACTGGCTGGCTGCAGCCGGTTACCACCTGTTCGGCTATAACGTCTTTGCCACGCACCTGCCCATGACGCTTGCAGTGCTGGGCAATGCCATTCTAGGTTGGGTGTGGGCGCGGCGGTCCTTCAATGACCGTGCTGCTTTCTACACGGCGTTGGCTGTACTCACCACACTCGGCGTGTTCTTCTTTACGCGCTGGTTTATCCCTGAAGCGATTTTTTCCTTCTTTATGGCGCTGGCGCTGTGGGCTTTTCTTACTGCGCTTGAAGATCGCAAGCCGGATCGCATGTACATCACGTATGCCGGGCTCGCGCTGGCACTGCTGGCTAAAGGGCTCATCGCGCCTGTCTTTTTCGGAGCTGCGGTGGTGCCGTATCTGTGCGTTACCGGCGACTGGCGGCGTTGGCGCGAGTTTCGTTTGCCTACCGGCCTCCTGCTGTTTCTAGTCATCGGTGCACCGTGGCACGTCCTGGCGGCGCTGCGTAATCCCGACCATGGCAACCCGATCGGCAACGTGCCCAGCTTCGGCCATGTGCATGGCTTCCTGTATTTCTACTTCGTCAACGAACACTTTCTGCGCTTCTTGGGCAAGCGCTTTCCGCACGACTACAACAAGCAGCCGGGCTGGGTGTTTTGGGTAGGCCATCTAGCCTGGCTGTTTCCCTGGTGCCTGTTTTTCCCGGCGGCGGCGGCGCGTTTGTGGAGCCGACGGCGTTCCTTCTGGAGAGCGCTGTCGCCGGATCGCGCCGACACGCTTACGTTTCTTGACGAGCACCCCACTGCTTTCCACGCGGCTTTTGCCGCACGCAGCGAGCGCTTTCGTGCCCGCACTACCCTGCTGCTGGGGCTGTACGCAGGGTTCATCCTGTTGTTCTTTTCACTCTCCACCAACCAGGAGTACTACACCTTTCCCGCCTATTTTGGCCTGCTGCTGCTCCTGGCCGGTTCACTGTCATTGCAGGAAGCACCGGCACCCGCACATCACGGCGCAGCACCGGCTGCAAATAATCGATGGCTTGACGGCGCACATGTTGCGCTTGCAGCCATCGGGCTTGCGGCGGCGGCGGCCCTGATCTGGGGCTTGTGGCAATCGCGCAGCTTCAGGAGTGTGCCGGATATCGGTACCTTGATGGCCCATCGGGGGGTCGGCGGCTACTCACTTTCCATGTCCCACTTTTTTGACCTGACCGGGCCTTCGTTCGCTGCCCTCAGACTGCCCACCGCGCTGGCCGCGCTGGCACTTCTGGCAGGCCCGCTCCTGGCCTTGCGCTTGCGCCGACAAGGTCACCACTTTGAAGCCACCACCTCCGTCGCGCTTACCATGGCTGTGTTTCTTATAGCTGCGCACATCGCGTTTGTTCGCTTTGAGCCGCTGCTCTCCTCGCGCTCTATGGCCGACATCATCAACACGGTCACTGCGAGTGATCATGGCCGTCCCAGCCAACTTGTTGTCTACGGCGATCAGGCTTATGCCTCATCTGTATTGTTCTACACACATCGGCAGGCGCTGCTGGTGCATGGCCGGTCAAGCTCCATGATCTGGGGCTCATACTACCCGGACGTGCCGCATATCTTTCTTGAGGATGCGGACCTCCTCCGTTTATGGCAGGCAGCGCAGGCAAGCCATACCCGCGTGTTCCTGTTCGTGCCGGTAGAGTTTGACGCGCATGTCAAAGCATTGCTGAGCGGAACCGGATTGATGGACTTGAAGGAACTCTCTGACCGGACGCTCTACAGCAATGATCCCCAATAATCCCGGTTGAAGCCCTTCACTCCAAAGCGCTCTGCATCAGCCCGTCCCGCCCCAGAACGTACCAGCGGCCTCGCCACAGGATGCGGCCGCTGGTATAGCTCATAGCCCAAAAGAAGAAGCCCATCAGGTCGCGCGGCGGAAATAGCAGTGCCGTGCGCCACAAGGCAGGCTCCTGGACGACCGCACCCGCGACTACCCATGCCAGTGCCATGCGGCTGCCGACCGCATATACAAGCAGCCCGGCTGCCGCTGCCGGATAGCCCAGCAGTGTTGCCGACATGCAGGCAAGCAGGCCGAACGGCATGCAGAAGGTAAGCCCTGTACCGAAGTGGCCTTTAGGCCGTGAGAAGCGGGTTGACTTCATCCAGCGAATCTGGTGCTTCATGCTGGTTAGGAAGCTCAGGTTCAGCACAATGTGGTCAATGACATGGGACGAGAGCACGACCTTGTACCCGAGCGAGGCAATCCAGTTGCCAAGCAGAAAGTCGTCAGAGCAGTAAGGCCCCAGCCGGGCAAAACCGCCCATCTGCTCGACAGCCAGGCGCCGCACGGCCATGGTAGGCCCCAGCAGAAACTGCATCGGCTCTACCAGGTTGGCCGCCAGCACGCCCCCGGTCATCTCAACCGACATACCTGCGGCTTCAAGTTTGGCCCACAGGCCTTGCTCGGCAGTGCCGCGATACAGGCAAGTGGTCGCTCCTACCTGCTCGTCTGCGAAGACCTGTACCACCTCGCGGATGTAGCTGGGTACGACCCGGACATCGCTGTCGCTGATAAGAAAAAGCGCATGCGCCGCCGCCCGGCCCATTTGCTCCAGTGAGCTGACCTTGGCGTTGATATATAACGGCTCATCGACAATGAAAAACTGTGCCGGGATATGAGGGTAGGCTGCTGCAACCTTGCGCGCGATAGCCAGCCCTGAATCGGCCCCCTTGCGCGCGCAGAACAGGATCTCAAAAGGACCCGAGTAGTCCTGCTCAAAGAACGTCGCCAGGTGTGCGTGGAGATCGGGCTCCGCACCGTGCAGGGGTTTGAGCAAAGACACGGGGGGCGCGAATGCGTTTTCACGCACAACGGTGCGTCGGTCGCGTACAAAGCGTAGGGCACCGACAATAACCATGCCGGCAAAAACGGTTGAGGTGAACAAACCGAAAACACCTACGGCAAGCGCGGTTTTGAGTATAGGATGCCTGGTCTTCAAAGCTTGCTAACGCCGCGGGCGGGCCGGTGTTACCACGGTGGGCCGGCGCATCGGTACGATTGCCGCCGGTCCGGCAGCGTCACTCTGCATACGCGATAGCATTTCAGACCGCACGTAATCGACAAAGCCCTGCATCTGCCGGTTCATCTCTTCCATACGCTCGCGCATTTGCAGAATGATGGCGATGCCTGAGATATTGACGCCCAAGTCGCGCGCCAGGTTCAGGATGAACTCCAGCCGCTCCAGGTCCTCATCCGTGTACATGCGCGTGTTGCCTTCGGTGCGTGAGGGCTTGAGCAAGCCTTCCCGCTCGTACAGGCGCAAGGTTTGCGGATGGATGTCGTACATCTCCGAAACCGAGGAGATCATGTATACGCCCTTTGATTTCCGCTTCGTCGCCATGTCACGTCCCCTTTCTGCGTCTGCCGGTGGCAGAATAGCACTTGCCTTTGCTGCTTGCGAACAACTACTCGTCTACTTTGTCCCAGATGGACTGCCGCGGGTCCTCTGGATTCAGCTTTGCCAGCTCCCTTAAAATTTCCTTGGACCTTTCATCCCGCAGCTGCGGGACAATAATGTCGATCGTCACAATCTGATCACCGCGCTTACCTTCCACAGCCGCTGAACCTACACCGCGCTCGCGTAGCCGCAACTTCTGGCCGCCCTGGGTTCCCGGAGGAATGCGCAGCTGTGCACGGCCATCAATGGTCGGCACTTCAATCTTCGCGCCCAGCGCCGCCTCGACCATGCTCACCGGCACTCGCAGGGAAACATCATCGCCCTGGCGGGTAAACACCGGGTGGGCACCTACCTTCATCACCAGGTACAAATCTCCGGCAGGCGCGTCTCCGGTACCTGTATTGCCCTTGCCGGCCAGCCGGATGCGCTGGCCGTCGCGCGTGCCCGCCTTGATGCGGAACTCGACAGTCTCTGCCCGGTGCACGCGGCCCTCTCCATGGCAGGTAGAACAACTGCTTTCAACCTTGCCTGCGCCGCCGCACCCCTTGCACTGCACGTTGAACTTCATCTGACCGTGCATCTGTGTTACCTGGCCGGTGCCGTTGCACTCAGGGCAGGTGTGCGCGCTGCCTGCATGGGCACGCCCTTTGCAGGCAGGGCAAGCATCCAGCCGATTGACCTCAAGGCGCATGGTGCCGCCGCGAATAGCCGTCCAGAACTCGACAGCCACCTGGTACTCAAGATCGGTGCCCGGCACAGACTCCCCCTGACGTGCCCCACCGCCTGAAAACATGCCGGAGAAAATGTCTCGCCAGCCGCTGCTTGCGTTGCCCGGGGTACCGGCCGCAGGCGTACCGCGACGGCCCGAAGCGCCCTGGTAATTTGAAAAATCGAAGCCGCTGAAGTCAAACGGGGCCCCACCGGAATGGCCGCCTCGTCCATCAGGACGGTAGCCGCGGCGCGCTGCCTCTTCAGCCTCCGCCGGGTCGATCCCGTCGGAATAGAAGCCTACCTGGTCGAAGATTTTGCGCTTCTTCTCGTCGCTTAGAATGTCGTTGGCTTCAGAGATTTCCTTAAACTTCTCTTCCGCCTTCTTATCGTTCGGGTTTACATCCGGATGGTATTTACGCGCGAGTTTGCGGAACGCCTTGCGAATTTCATCCGCTGTGGCCGTCTTTTTAATGCCCAGTAATCCGTAATAATCTTTCTGCTGCGGTGCTGTCGGCATCTCTAATCCTTTTGGCAGAGCGGGCACCAGTACACTGTGCGTCCCGCCATGGCCTTGCTTTCTACTTCTGTACCGCATACCCGGCACGGCTTGCCCTGCCGCCGATACACATAGTGCACTTCTTCATTTAGTGCTTTGCCGCGCGGGTGGGGCCGGTCTTTAGGACGCGTACACACCATGCGGCGATCTTCCATGCCGTCTCGCATCAACGTTACGGCATCCTTCCATAAACCTTTTAATTCCGGCAGGGAAACATTCTGGCCCGACCGATCCGGGTGGATACGCGCCCGGTATAGAAATTCCGCCCGGTAGATGTTGCCGATGCCGCTCACCACGGATTGATCCATCAGCAGCACTCCGATCGGGGTCTTTCGAGCTTGCATGAGCGCAAAAGCTTCCTTTGGGTCTGTCCCTTCGACAAGCGGGTCGGGGCCGATTCGTGCTTCCAACGCCTCCCACTCCTTATCGGTAAAAATCCGGCAATCTGTAGGGCCACGCAGTTCCATCCAGTCCGCCTTGGTCCAAATGCGGAATCGAAGCGCGCCTTTCGGCTCGGGCATGGGCTGCCTGCCCTCCCAAAAGTCACCGAACTGGCCCAGGTGTACGTGTACCGTCATGTTCTTGCCGAAGCAGTAACCCAGGTGCTTGCCGAGCGCTTTGATCTCCAGCAGCTTACGCCCGTCTAGCAGTTCTGCGTCGGGAAAGCCGCCGTTCGGTGAATCCACGCGAACTTTTTTGCCTACATACGCTTGTGCGTGCCGCAAGGCGAAACGGTGTATTTCATGGCCTTCAGGCATGTGTGGGCTGCGTGCCTCGGCGCTGTGCACGAACTGCTGAAGAATTGTTTTTAGTGGTAGCTGGGCGAATGCTACGGACAACCTCTTCTAGTGAAGCATCACGCGCGCGATCCAGCTCAAACTTCTGCTGCACGTTCATCCAAAACTCAGCACTGACTTGGAAATACTGACCTAGCCGCAAGGCAGTATCTGCGGTAATCCCGCGACGTTCGTTCACAATTTCAGTGATTCTTGTTGCAGGAACGCCGATAGCTATTGCAAGCGCGTGCGCGCTCAGTCCCATGGGGACCATAAATTCTTCACGCAACATTTCTCCCGGATGCAAGGGAGGTATACGAGGCTGTTTCAGTTTAGTGGTAATCGACGATTTCAACGTTACAGGCATTGTTGTCCTCCCAAGTAAAGCAGATACGCTATTGATCATGGATTCGAATACTATGCTGCCCAGCTCTGTCACTTTTAAGTGCTTCAAGCTGATTTCCTGGCGGTTGACGAAGTTCAGCTAGATTTAGGGCGGTACTGAGTCGAACCAACTTACGAAAAGCGACTTTTTCAATGTTTCGAAAACGGCGGTTAGCATTACGCTCGAAAACGCGCCGCGTATCTTTATCCCGAAAGCTCTTAATTACACGCGCATCGTAGCACGGCTTGCGTCCTACGATGCGCGTACAGATTGCCTAGTTCCAGATAGCGTTTGCAGCTACAGCCTCAAGCCGCCAGAAGATATCCGGCTGCACCCGAATCATCTGCTGCATGAAGCTCTCCGCTTCACCGCGAGTAGAAAACAACACCTTGTTCCATACCTGCCCTGCCCGTAACTGCTCACACTGCCACAAAGTGCTTGTCATCTTTTCTACCTTCCGGGTATGTTAGCCCATTGTTCCTTCTGTATAGACACCATGCCCATCTGAAAGCTTCGGGCTATAAGGCATAGAAGTTGTACTGAGTTTTACCTTCTAACAAATATTGCATCTACATTTCCGGTTGTAGCGGCGAGCCAGTTTCAACTCGCCGCCCACTTAGGGCAGCGCCTCCGACTTTTACGTCGAAGGCGTCATTGCCCGTACGGCCAAGGCTACTTCTTCGGCTCTACGTCCACGTACTCGGCATCAATTACGCCTTCATCGTGCTTGGCATCCGCGGTACCCGTGCTTGCCGCGCCGCCGTCAGTCGGCCCACCGCCATTGCTGCCTGCAGCAGGTGCGGCCTTGTACATGGCCTCAGCCAGCTTGTGCGAAGCCGCAGTCAGCTTCTCGTGCTCGCTCTTCAGGTTAGCCACACTTGGGCTGCCTGCCAGTACCGATTTCGCTGAAGCCAATGCAGCCTCGACTTCGGCCTTCTCAGCACCCTGCACCTTGTCGGCGGAGTCTTTCAACATCTTCTCGATGTTGTAGACCATGGAATCAAGTCCATTGCGAGCCTCAATCTGCTCGCGTGCTTCCTTGTCCTCGCTTGCATGTGCTTCAGCTTCCTTGGCCATCCGGTCAATCTCTTCCTTGCTCAAACCGGAGCTCGAAGTGATGGTGATCTTCTGGTCCTTGCCCGTAGCGTTATCCTTGGCCGTCACGTTCAGGATGCCGTTCGCGTCGATGTCGAAAGTGACCTCGATCTGCGGCACGCCGCGCGGTGCGGGTGGAATACCGGACAGCTTGAACTTGCCCAGTGTGCGGTTCTGCGAAGCCATTGGGCGCTCGCCCTGCAACACATGCACCTCAACCTCGGTCTGCGAGTCTGAAGCCGTCGAGAACGTCTCCGTCTTTTTGGTCGGGATAGTCGTGTTGCGCGGGATCATCGGCGTTGCCACCGAACCCATAGTCTCAATCGCCAGCGTCAGCGGGGTCACATCAAGCAGCAGCAGGTCTTTTACATCGCCTGACAGTACACCGGCCTGCACCGCAGCACCGATTGCAACTACCTCATCCGGGTTTACGCCCTTGTTGGGCT
Organism: uncultured Acidobacteriaceae bacterium; assembly: GCA_964236655.1. Classification (GTDB taxonomy): domain Bacteria; phylum Acidobacteriota; class Terriglobia; order Terriglobales; family Acidobacteriaceae; genus EB88. The sequence goes on from CAXSFX010000040.1 coordinate 22,876, forward strand.
CCTTGCCGAACAGGCCCTTGACCAGTTCCTGAATCTTCGGCATACGGGTCTGACCGCCTACCAGCACAACTTCATCAATTTGTGCTGCTGTCACACCGGCATCCGCCATGGCCTTCCTGCAAGGCTCAAGTGACCGCTGCAGAATGTCATCGACCAGCTGCTCAAGTTTTGCCCGCGAAAGCTTCTCCACCAGGTGCTTCGGTCCGCTCGCATCCGCCGTCACAAACGGCAGATTGATCTCGGTTTCCATCGCAGTTGACAGCTCGATCTTGGCCCGCTCCGCAGCATCCCGCAGCCGCTGCAGCGCCATTTCATTGCCCTTGGCACGAAGGTCAAGACCTTCCTTCTTTTTGAACTCGTCGATCAACCAATCCACAATCTTCTGGTCGATATTGTCACCGCCCAGGTGGGT